>JAABXR010000057.1:6105-65528 GCA_011776225.1 Phycisphaerae bacterium | reverse complement strand
AAAACCGTCCTCTCCCCCCCATCTATTACCCTTTAGTAAATATAAGCACAGTTAATCATGTAAGCACAGTTAATCATGTTGGTTTACACGTTACACTGATTTTACCATATCTTACCTGAGATTTCGGATGAATTGACGGTAAAAGCATGTAGGATATTCCTATTTTTACGATGCGTTTTCCCTACTATCCGATCAAAAGAACTCGTTTTATTGCTATCAGGCTTGTCATTCTCGGGCCATAACAAGGCAGACACAGCACCGACCAAAGTGCACATCTCGGTAGATTCCTCAAGCATTAAGCAAAGGTAAATGGACATTTCGCCCGGAATTATACTGGCGATGATCGATATGAATACAACGAAGCTTTATTTACAGTCTCTACAAAGTGGCGTCGGGCCCGCTCTTACCGTTCAAGAGAGATTACTCCATTCTCGATAGCTATTATGACAAGCTCAGGTATACTGTTGGCACCCAGCTTTTCTATTAACTTTCGCCGGTTTGCCTCGATTGTTTTGATACTAACGTGAAGTTCTAAAGCAATCTGCTTCGTGTTTTTACCTTCACATATAAGTTGAAACACCTCTCGTTCCCTTGGAGTCAGAACATCTAACGGCGAGTCGGGCAGGGGATTTGCCAGGACTTCAGTTACCGTTTTGGCCGCTTTTGGGCTAAAATAGGCGCCGCCCTCCGATACGGTTCTGATGCCCTCAATGAGTTCTTCTGATGAATCACCCTTCAATATATAGCCTAAAGCACCGGCTTTGAGCATATTGAGGACAAAAATCCTGCTAAAATGCATCGATAATGCAACTACCTTGGTTTGTGGAAACTCACTAACAATCTGCCGTGTAGCATCTACGCCGTTCAGATTCGGCATAGTTATGTCCATAACGATCATATCCGGCTGCAGTTGCCTTACAAGTTCGACGGCCTTTCGACCTTCTTCAGCCTCGCCAACTACCTCAATATCATGTTCTTTTTCAAGCAGCGAACGTATACCTTCGCGTACCATTTGATGGTCGTCAGCTAACAAAATTCTTATGCTCATCTCTGTTTGTCCTTGCTAATTTTCTCTCGTTTCAAAGGAGATGTAATCGTAATCCGGCACCCGCATCCCGGAGAAGAATCAATCTCGAGATTACCCCCGAGATGTTCCAATCGTTCCCGAATACTGAAAAGCCCAAATGCCTCTTTGCCGGTTATCAATGACTCGGCCCCGGCAGAATCGAATCCCACTCCATCGTCCTCAACACTAACGTGTATTCGGCTGCCAATCTTTCGAATAGAGACTTTTATATTTTTTGCCCGTGCGTGCTTAACAACATTGATTAGCAGTTCCCGTACATTACGGAACAAGATAACCCGAATATCGTCATCCAGCGGCTTGGGTAAGCCATCATCTTCAAACTCAGTTGCAATGTCATACTTTCGCTCGACCTGTTCCGTAAGCCACTCAGCCACAGCCTCCTCAAATCCTAACTCATACAATACAGGAGAACTAAGGTCAAATATCAGCGATCGCATGGAGGTAATTATCCGACCGAGAGAATCATTAATTTCGTTCAACGTTTCATCAAATGTTTTGTCAGGTCCGGATTTCTGCAGCTCTTCCAGTTTTATCTTAGAAATAAACAGTGACTGGCTGATTTCGTCGTGCAGTTCTATTGCAATACGGCGTCTTTCCCGCTCTTCTGCCAAAGTCAATTGCGAAGCTAAAGACTTAAGCTGCCCCTGATATTTGCACACTCTTTCTTCCGCCTGCTTACGCTCTGTGATGTCTCCTGAAAAAACAGCCAGTGCGCTAATCCTACCTTCATCATCAAACACAGGATAAATATTATTGTCATAATAGCGACCTGCGCGCTCATCCTGGAAACGAAGAGGCTTGTTGGAGCGGATCACCTCGTTACCCTTCGCCATTCTGTATTCGGCAACATCACTGGGAAGATAATCATAAATACCCATGCCAATGATTTCATCCGTACTTTTACCAAGTCTTTTTGCGCCTATTGTGTTTATATCCAGTATCGTACCTTCCGTATCCACAAGTATGGCAGACTCGGTGGGTGCATTCAGGAAGGCACGCAATGTTTGCTCCCTCTGTCTTAGTTGTTCCACCGCCTGCTTTCGTTCAGTGATGTCAAGTCCATAGGCATTAGCATAACCTGATTCCACAACGGGCGCCAACTTTACTTCAAAAATCTGTCCATTATTGCACTGAAACTCAAATGTTGACGCCGTGCCTGAGTTAAAAACTTCTTCTATACGTTCTCGGCAGCCCTCCGGCAATCGCTCACCGACTTTTCTATCCCACGTGTCCAGAACGATGGAACTGGTACTGTTAGCGTACAGTATAGTGCCGTCTTTGGATATCCTCAAGACCGGGTTCGGGTCCTCGGCCGGGAATTTGGCCAGTTTTGTTATTTCTTCCTGCGTTTTTTTGCGCTCCGTTATGTCTGTTATTATTCCAAGGATCGAATTTTCTCCGCCATATTTGATCAATTTCGTTGTTATGATTGTGTCTAATCTTTTGTCATCTTTAGTAATAAGCCCATATTCGTAAGGCTTAATTTCCTCGCCTTTTATATGCCTGCCGAGGTTTGTTCTGATTAGCTGCCTGAATTCGGGTGCAATTAAAGTCATAAAGTCAAAGTCCGGATGGCAGAATTCCTCTCTTTTGTACCCCATAAGTTCTTCACATTTTTCGTTTGCATATACTACCCTGCCCTTTTGATTGATGAAAATCATATTGGGCGATTGTTCCGCAAGATTTCTGAACTTCTCTTCAGACTCTGTTAACGCTTCCTCGGCTTTTTTGCGATCGGTTATGTCGTACCATATACTCTGAACGAAGTCTTTATCGCGAATGGAAATCGCTCTGCTACTTACCTGAATGTCCCGGATCTCGCCTTCTTTTGTTCTGTGTTTCGTCTCAAACGAATCGAGGCCGTTCCTTACAATACTGTCCAAGTGTCTCTTTGTTTCCTCGGCGGACTCGATGACTTCAAAGTCAGATATCTTGAGTTTTCGGAATTCCTCACGGGAGTAGCCGAGGTTTTTGTGCGCTCTGTCGTTGAACTCTACAAACTCTCCGGACTCTACATCAATGAGCACAATCGAATTGGCCGCCTGTTCAAAGATCGCGCGGTATCGCTGCTCGGATTCGCGCAGGGCTTCCTCCGCTTTCTTACGCTCAGTAATATTTTCGGCAGTCCCTTCATAGTACATTATATCGCCTTCTTCATCCTTCACGATCCGCGCATTTTCAATCACATGGAGTTTCTTCCCTTCCCGTGTTATCCAAACCGACTCCCAACTATCAATCCTCCCCTTACGCTCAATTTTTTCTTTGAACCTTGAGCGCAAGTACTGAGGCTCAAATCCTTCTTCTTCAAGATCCCTCCGACTTAGCTCCTCAAACGATGAATATCCCAACATATTAACAAGAGCGGGATTGGCCATTAGAACCCGTCCATCGGGCGTAGTACGGTATATACCTACAGCAGTATTCTCGAAGATATCTCTGAACCTTTTCTCCGACCGGCGCAGCGCCTCTTCCATCCGCTTTTGGTCGGTGATGTCAACAAAGGTCACCTGAACTGCAAATTTGCCCTGGTATTCAATATTACTAAAAAACAGATTCAGCCAGAATTCCTCTCCATTGCTGAGTACAATCCGTAATACGTAATTTTCCGGTTCCTTCTTTCCGTCGAGACGGTTCATAAATCGCTGGAGAGTAGCTTCTCGGTCCTCTGGCGGGATAAACGCCATCATTTCTTCCAACGAAAGAGATTTGACCTCATCTACCGTGAGACCGGCGATTTCAGCTGCTTTTTTGTTGGCGAATACAATTCTGTAGTCCTGAAGGATGACAATGCCGTGTATTGACTGTTCGACTAATGCCCGATGTTTTTGTTCCGACTCACGCAGCGTTTTCTCCATTTGCTTCTGGGCAGTGATGTCTCTGACAGTGCCCACAATGAATCTTTTTCCGGTTAAGGAATCTTTGAAAAGCGATTTTTTAGTTGAAATCGTATGTAATTTCCCCTGCCATGTAATTTCTTCTTCATTTACGCTTGTTTCGCCGGTTTCCAATACGTGATTGTCTTTCTCCCAGAATACATCTGCCTGTTCCTTCGGAAAAAAATCATAATCACTTTTCCCGATAAGTTCTTCTCTGGGGCGTCCTATTGCCTTACAGGCGGCATTGTTGAATACCGTCCATCTGTGCTCTTCATCCTTTACGAAAAAACTGTCATCGAGAGCATTGATTGCATTGGCAAGGAATTCCCTGGATTGTTTTAATTCCTCTTCCGCTTTTCTGCGCTTTGTGATGTCGGTACTAACCACCATGACAGCCGATATGGATCCGTTCTGCTTAATAGGGGCCAAACGATTTTCGAACCAGCCCAATCTGCCGTCGTGGTAAATGCCCTCGGCTACCAGACTACAGCTTTGCCCGGTCGTAAACGTTTGTGAAATTGCTTTTCTAACATCCGTGTGATACTGTGTTTCTACGAATTCGTATACAGATTTTCCGATTACTTGTTCCAAACTCATTCCAGGGACAACACGATTTATAAATTGTATTGTATGGTCGGGATTCACGATGACAATGAAATCGGGTGAGAGTTCCAGCAATGAACGCATTTTTTCCTGATTCTCCCGTAAGGCCTTTTCCGCTCGCTTTCGCTCTGTGATATCTCGAAATGTGCCCCACACCCGAATGAGTTTGTCTTCTTCTACAATACCGTGGCCATTATTGAGATAATATCGTTCTGTGCCGTCTTCGAGCTTCTCTACGCCTTCCCCATCAACTATACGGTAGTCCTGATCGACCATAGCCGTAAACAGTTTGTCTAAGCTTGTCGGTGTGGTTCCGAATAGTTCCGTTAATCTTTTGCCTATAACCTCATCCGCCCGCTGGGCACCGTATGATTTGGCACAAACATCGTTACACTCGGCGAGTACGCCATTGTAGAGCAACTTTACCTGTTCAGCTATCGGCAGATCGGTTGGAATCGGAGGGTCATACTCGAAACAGAACACCGCATCGGTCGTCTGCTCAATCAATGAACGAAAACGAATTTCCGACGTTTTCAGCGCCTCCTTCATATTCCTGGGCTCGGTAATGTTTCTAACAACATGAACCGTACCGCTTATACTGCCGTTGTCATCGAGTATCGGGTCTGTCGAAATTTCTACCCAAATATCCTTGTCCGGAATATGGAGTTCCGCTTCCTCGTGTTTCTTCGTCTCTTTCGCCTTTTTGTGCGGGCACACATCAGGAGGCGTATGTGTCCCGTGAAATAACTCGTAACATTTGCTGCCAAGTATTTCGTCAAGCGGTTTGCTCAATAACTTTGACGTTGCCTGATTAGCCTTTAGTATCGTGAAATCAGGATCAATGAGGATAATCGAATCCTGAGTGGTATTAAAGGTGGTCTTCCACTGTTGTACGGCATTCTGCAGGGCCCTGTTCGTGTTCCTTAGCTGAGAATTTTCGACAATTTCCCAATTGCCCTGCCGCTTGATAATGGTGAATTTATGACTGCTCACCACATCAACGACCTGAGTTGCACTACAAGTATCAAGACAGTATGTGCAAATAGCGAGCATGTGATGCTTGCGGGTGATCTCATCTATAGTTCTTTCATAGTCGGCGAACTGTCCCCATTCTTTTTCCTGAAGCCATAAGTTATTGCCGGCAACGCGCAGCCCTTCAAACTGTCTTTTCCCGGTCTGTTCATATTTTTCCATCCAGTCCTGTATCACCTGATCGGGTTCGAATTTGCCGGACTTCGTATACCACTGATTGTAGTCCAGTATTTCTATCCGGCCCTTCTCAATATAATCATCGAGGTTATTGACTGCCTGTTTTAACGATTCCTCGGCCTCTCCGGCATTTAACGGTTCTGAGGTAATCCACATGCAAAATTCATTATTTTCCAGCCCTGCTTTGAAGTAAGGCACAAGAATATCAATTAAATCCTGCTTGTTCTGATAAAAGACGCATAGGTGTGTCCCCCAGGGAACATTACCCAGAATGTCAATACCCGTTCTCCTTGTTGCTTGTGGTTTATTTACTTCAATTGTTGTCTTAATCTTCTTTTGCCACGTATCCCTGCGTCTGAGGCGCTCAGTTTTCAGCTTGTGCCGGCGTCTTTTCTCTTCTTCATGAACAGACTTTTTTCCGTTCGACCCGGAATCGTACATCGTTCTACCTCCTGTAAGACTAACTAATTACATAGTCTTTTTTTGCGAGCCGTATGAAAGTTGCCCCCAGTGTAGTGATTTCTCTCTGAAAGTCAATCAAATTTATCCGTTTGAATCCTCCTCAGCAGAGAACCTACACGGCTGATGCAGGAATCAGGCAAAGCATTCGTAAAATAGAATCACCCGTATTTTTGAATTGGTGTTCCTCGCCGCCGGGTACGAATATAACATGTTCGGGTCCAAATTGATGTTCCCGGCCCTCATAAACAAAAGCGCCCCGGCCCTCAATCACAAACACTTCATGTTCATGGTGGTGTGTATGCAGAGGTGTGTGACCGCCGGGCTGCAATTCAAACATCCTCATCGCAAAATTTTCCGCCCCGTCATCCTTTGAAATGAGCCATCTTACATCGACATCTTTTGCACCCTCAATCTCCACTGAACACTTGCTGACATTGCTGCTTTTTTCTATTTTCATTTTTAACCTTCTCTTTCAAGATCCTCACCCGAGTTTTTTAGTGAGTATTTGTGAAACGACTTTCGGATTGGCCTGTCCTTTCGTTTTTTGCATAACCTGGCCCAGCAGAAAACCCATGGCCTTTTTACTTTTTTTGCCGCCACTTTTTACATCATCAACCGCTTTTGAATTTTCGGCAAGTATCTTGTCAACTATTGCCTCCAGTTCGCCCGCATCGCTTTTTTGAATCAGGTTATTTTCTTCGTAAATTACTTTGAAGGATTTATCCGGGTTTTGAGTCTTTAGTTCTATCGCTTTATTAGCTCCAGTGGCACTGATCAGGCCATTTTCGACATCTTTTGCTATCTGTGCGAATTCGGTGGGTGTAATACCCAGATCGGAGACGCTACATTGTCTTTCATTTGCCAATTTCAAACCGACCTGCGTGAGCAGATTACAGACTCGCTTAGGCTCGCCGCCGGCGTCTATGGACCCTTCGAAGAAATCGGCCGTCGAGCGTTCGGCCGTCAACACCCCCGCATCGTAATCACTTAACTTGTATTCATTAACATAACGGATTTGTCTTTTAATCGGCATCTCACACAAACAAGACTTGATATCATCCAGCCATTGCCCCGTCAATTCGACCGGTACAAGGTCGGGATCGGGAAAGTATCTGTAATCGTGGGCCTCTTCTTTTTCTCTCTGGAGGACGGTCACCTCTCTTTCATCATCCCAACCGCGTGTGGATTTACCGCCGGTTTCCATCGTTATGCCTGTTTGAAGAAATTCGTCAAGCTGCCTTTGGGCCTCATATTCGACGCTTTTTTCCAGCGCTCGGAAGCTGTTGAGGTTCTTGACTTCAACTATAGGCGTTTTATATTCCTGTCCGTCTCTGGTGATGATGAGATTGACATTCGGCTCAAAACGCATATGGCCTTTCTGCATATCAGCTTCAGAAACACCAAGATATCTGACCATTCGCTGCAATTCAATCGCCAAAGCCCGCACTTCAGCGGCACTGTTCATATCCGGCTCGGTAACAATCTCCAATAACGGTGTTCCCGTTCTGTTCAAATCGACTTGAGAAAAATTACCCGCCGGGTGTAGATTTTTACCTGCGTCTTCTTCCAGATGCGCCCTGATTATTCCGATTCTTTTGGTTTGGCCCTTTTCGAGAGGTATTTCGATAAAGCCGTTAGAACTGAGAGGCAAATCGTACTGGCTTATCTGGTAGTTCTTCGGCAAATCGGGATAATAATAGCTCTTTCTGTCCCACTTGGTAAACTCGGCTATTTCGCAATTAAGAGCTAACGCCGCCAGAACCGCATATTCCAATGCCTGCTTGTTCATCACCGGCAAAACGCCGGGCATGCCGAGGCAGACCGGGCATACCCTGCTGTTAGGCTTCTGGCCGAACTCCACCGCGCAACCGCAAAACATTTTGCTCTTTGTACAAAGGTGTACGTGTATCTCCAATCCTACTACAACCTTATATTCTAATTCACCCATCTGTTTTTTCTTAACAAATATTTTTAGCTATAAGTTGGCGCTTTAATCCACTAAACAACTTCAAAAGAAGCTGCTCTTTCTTTCATTGCCTGCGAAATACTACACTCCTGCAAATACTTTTCTACAAGTGAAATAAGTTCTTTGTGTTCAATCCTTAACTGCTTATAGTATTCAACCTCATGCTCGAGACCAGGACTCTTTTTGTCTATAGGAAGAAACTCAAGAGCTTTACGGGCAAACGATAAGATCGCCTTAGCATACTCAATATTAGATAGACATACACTTTTATCATAAAAACTCATCGAATCGCCACCTTTTTGGCTCCCACTAACATAAAAATGATCCAAAACAACCTTATCATCCGATATATGGTTCACTTTAAAATCAATGATACAATTTGGGCACGTACCCAAAATACTACATCCATGAAAGAACAAAGGTGAAGTCTTATCAAGATCATGATCAATAAAAACCGTTTGTAAAAGTTTAACTGCTGACTGGTTTATCCCGTAGTCGGTATCTTGGTTATCACAACCAGAAATATCTTGTCCATTGATGCACAGTTCTATTTTCCCATGACTTGTTGTGTCTTCAGGGCATCCATTTGGATCTCTCGAAGAAGATTCGGAAACTGGCAACCAATACTGGTCGATAAGTTTCAATTCAAATGGTATGTTCATTATTTCTCATTCCTAACGACTATATTCCCTCTGTGCTTCTATGGCTTAAATCTAAAAGTCAGGCCGCTTTCTATGATAATCCGTTTCTTTTTCGAACATTCTTGCTATTCGTAAGAGCTTATCTTCCGTAAAGGCCGGCGAAAGAATTTGCAGGCCGATTGGCAGGTCATTATCATCGAATCCACATGGAATGCTGATGCCCGGTATCCCCGCCAGATTTGCTGCTATTGTATAAATATCCGAAAGGTACATTTTCAGCGGATCGTCAACTTTTTCGCCGATTTTGAAAGCGGCCGTAGGTGAAACCGGCATTAAGATGGCCTCGCACTTTTCAAAAGCTTTGGTAAAATCGGCCCGTATCAAATTTCTGACCTTGAGCGCTTTCAAATAATAAGCATCATAATAACCGCTCGATAACGCATAGGTTCCCAGCATTATTCGCCTTTTGACTTCCTGACCAAATGCCTCAGCCCGGGATTTCGAGTATATTTCTATATAATCATCAGCTTTTTCACTTCGATGGCCGTAATGCACACCGTCATACCGTGCCAAATTGCTCGATGCCTCGGCGGTAGCTATGACGTAGTAGGCGGCAATTGCGTAATCCAGATGAGGCATGTTTATTTCTATGACTTCGGCCCCAAGTGTTTTATAAATATCTATGGCATCAGTCAGGGCCTTTTGGACCTGCTCCTCAGCTCCCACGTTGAATTCCGGCACAACTGCTATTTTAAGTTTCTCTAACGGCTCATCGAGTTTTTCAAGATAATCACACACAGGGGCAATTGTTTCGTCGACACTGGTGCTGTCTCTGGAATCATGGCCTGCTATAACATTCAACATCAAGGCCGAGTCGGTTACCGTGCTGGTAATCGGCCCGA
The DNA here is from genome assembly GCA_011776225.1 of Phycisphaerae bacterium. Taxonomy (GTDB): domain Bacteria; phylum Planctomycetota; class Phycisphaerae; order Sedimentisphaerales; family Anaerobacaceae; genus CS2-K091. The sequence goes on along the minus strand of JAABXR010000057.1, from coordinate 55,782 downwards.
TTTGGTCTAAGCTCGAACCGTACGCTACAAGTCCAAATCGCGAGACCCTGCCATACGTTGGCTTTAACCCCACCACTCCGCAGAAACTGGCGGGCTGGCGAATAGAGCCGCCCGTATCTGAACCAAGCGCAGCAAAACACAGCCCCCCCGCCACCGCGGCAGCCGAACCGCCGCTGCTTCCGCCTGTTACACGGGTATTGTCCCATGGATTTACTGTTTTCTTTAAGCCGGAATTCTCCGTGCTCGAACCCATAGCAAACTCATCCATGTTCGTTTTGCCCACTATTACCGCATCAGCAGAGATGAGCTTTTCGACGGCCGTGGCGTTGTAAGGTGCGTGGAAGTTCTCTAATATCTTCGAAGCGCAGGTTGTAGCCCCAAAAGTTGTACACATATTATCTTTGACCGCAACCGGAACGCCCGCCAATTCCCCTGTCGGCTCACCGGCAGTTAGCCGTTTATCAATTTCTGCCGCTTTTTCCAGCGCGTTGTCTCGGTAAGTGCTGATGTAAGCACCGACGACCGGCTCCCGTTCCTCTATATTCTTAAAAATAGCCTCGTTTGCTTCAACGCTGCTAACCTCGCCGGCGGCTATCTTGTCACGCAATTGTATGGCACTCAGATTTTCCATCTGCGAACATCACCTGTCATTTCGTGTTATCTGCTATGCTGTGCTTAAGAAACCATTCATAGAGTTCTTCATTATTGTAGGTCTCTGTCCAGGAATCATGGCCGGCATCGGGATAAACAGTCAATTTAGCGTTTCCGCCACGGGCCTTAATCGCATTGACCATTTCCTCGGATTGTTTCAATGGGACAACCTTATCTTTCGCCCCGTGAAAGGCCCAAACAGGCAAGTCCTTGAGCCTGAACGCCATGATGCGATTACCCCCTCCACAGATTGGTGCTACAGCGGCAAAACGTTTGGGGTATTCAGCCGCCAAAGCCCACGAGCCGTAACCACCCATACTAAGGCCCGTCAGATAAATTCGCTCCTTGTCTACATTATACCCGGCTACGATATCATCCAGCAGATTTATAAGCACCTCAATTTTATCTGTCCACCAGTCATCCTCGGGGCACTGGGGCGAGATTACGATAAAGGGAAAATCTTTTTGTTTTTCCACTATCTTAGGCGGACCGTGTACCTTTACCTTCTCCAAGTTGCTGCCGCGTTCACCGGCACCGTGAAGAAACAGGATCAAAGGCCAGTCCTGTTTTTTGCTATATTCATCGGGCAAAAATAACAAGTATTCACAGCTTAAACTCTTCGTAATGGTCTTTTCAAATGACTGAGAGTGCTGACCCGGCGCCAGAACAGGATTAGATGCCATCTTGTTTTTCTCCATCTGACCACAACCAACCAAAAACAATGCTAAAAAAATTAAACATACTAATCGAATTGCTTTCATTGTTAAATACCTCCGAATTTGTTTTATAACAACTTCTAAGCACCGGATGTATCATCCAGTATTTTCGGCACTTTGAAAAATTCCTCGTCCCGCTGCGGCGCGTTGGCTAATGCCTTTTCGGTTCCGAGCGATTCTTTGACCGAATCTTCGCGAAGAACATTGCTGATTGGCAGGCAATGTGCAAGAGGTTCAACACCGGTAGTGTCCAGCTCATTCATTTTTTCCACGTAGCCGAGGATGGCGCTCAACTGGCCGGTGAATTCAGCGACTTCGGCCTCGGTCAATTCAAGACGGGACAACTTCGCAACCTTCCTCACCTGCTTTTCGTCAATTTTTTCCGCCATTTTATCCTGCCAAAACAAAAAGCGAGGCGTAACCCGCCTCGCTTTTGATGGTTTCCAACTATAATAAGATTATGTTAATCGCTTACATTCTCGGCGGGTTTGTAATTTCGCTTGGGCGGTTTTTCAATGAGCCCCATACGAATAGCCTTGGCAGAAACCTTGATTCTGCATACTTTACCGTCAATAACCGCCCGGACTCTTTGTATATTGGGCTTAAACTTCCTCTTGGTAATTCCGGTAACCTTCCTGCCGACCCCACCGAGTCGCTTTGCCTTACCACGCCGGGCGATACTTCTGCCGGCCACCGTTCGTTTACCCGTAAAATGACATACTCTTGACATCCAACATACTCCTAATTTTTCATCTCGTTGTTCATCTTCCGTACGATAAACAACGATATAAGGCTAAAAATTGACAATTCGACACATATTACGTTTTTTCAGGAGAAATGCAAGCCTAAAGCCAAAATTTGCCGTGAAAAAATCCCTCACATGTTCTTTTGTAAGGCCAAATCAGCTTTTTTGGGTGTTATTCCTGATATTTCACTGCTCTTTGAGTTTTGGCCGATATAGTTTATAATTGTACCGCAGTTGTTGATATAAACGGAAAAAGAGCATGAATATTTTAGGAATATCGGCTTTTTACCATGACAGCGCTGCGGCACTTGTCCGTGACGGCGAAATCATCGCCGCCGCTCAGGAGGAACGATTCACCCGAAAGAAGCACGATAACCGATTCCCGTCGGATGCGGTCCGGTACTGCCTCGAAGCAGGCGGGCTCACCGCTGAGCAGCTCGATCATGTTGTGTTCTATGAGAAGCCGCTTCTAAAGTTCGAAAGGCTGCTCGAAACCTATATTGGTTATGCCCCGCGGGGCTTTAGGCAATTCCTGATGGGTATGCCTTTGTGGCTGCGACACAAGCTGCATCTGCCTCGTGAAATGGATAAAGCCCTCAACAATAGCTATAAGGGCCGTTATGTTTTTACCGAGCACCACGAATCCCACGCCGCCAGCGCCTTTTTCCCTTCCCCTTTTGATGAAGCTGCCATTCTCACTATGGACGGAGTCGGTGAATGGGCTACGGGCAGTTTCGGGATCGGCCGCGGTAACAAAATCGAACTGACGCACGTGATGCAGTTTCCTCATTCGCTTGGGCTTCTTTATTCGGCTTTCACATACTTTACCGGCTTCCGCGTCAACTCGGGCGAATACAAAATGATGGGCCTGGCCCCATATGGCGAGCCGAAGTATTATGACCTTATAATGGACAAGCTGATCGACCTTAAAGATGATGGATCATTTCGTTTGGATATGTCATACCTGCCTTACTGTCACAAAACCGTGATGACAGGCTCCAAATTCAACAAGCTTTTTGGCGGACCTCCGCGGAAGTCCGAATCGCCGCTGACTCAGCGAGAGATGGACATCGCAGCCTCGATACAGGCAGTTACCGAGGAGGTTACGCTTCGTGCAGCCAAACACGTCCATGACCAGACCGGAATGAAAAACCTGACACTCGGAGGCGGCGTAGCCTTAAACTGCGTCGGCAACGGCCGGATCCTGCGGGAAGGACCATTCGAGAACATCTGGATTCAGCCCGCAGCCGGAGATGCCGGCGGCGCGCTGGGGGCGGCATTGTTTGTATGGTATCAATTGCTGGACAACGAGCGTAAAACCAACGGCCTGGATAAACAACGGGCCTCCCTGCTCGGACCCGCTTATAGTGACGAGCAAATCCGCCGGTTCCTTGACTCTGTTAATGCCAGGTATCACTGCTATACCGACCAGCAGCAATGGATTGACAAGGTTGTAGATTCGATCAACCAGGAGAAAGTAATCGGCTGGTTCCAGGGACGCATGGAATTTGGTCCACGCGCCCTGGGTAACCGAAGCATAATCGGCGATGCACGAAGCAAGAAAATGCAATCGGTAATGAACCGCAAGATCAAGTTCCGCGAGTCTTTTCGCCCTTTCGCCCCGTGCGTTCTGCGGGAAGATGTGAAAGATTATTTTGAGATGCGCGACGAAGAAGACAGCCCGTACATGCTGTTAGTTGCCGATGTTCGAAAGGAAAAACGCCTTCCGCCGGACGTGCCGCTTACATCGCTGGAAGGACTTGATAAAATGAAGGTCACACTAAGTATTGTACCGGCCGTCACGCACGTGGATTACTCGGCGCGCATCCAGACTGTCGACTTGCAGCGTCATCCGAAACTGCATCGTCTGATGAGTTTGTTTAAGGCCAAGACCGGTTGCCCGGTGATTATTAACACAAGTTTTAATATTCGCGGCGAGCCAATTGTCTGCTCTCCGGAGGACGCCTACCGTTGTTTTATGGCAACCAATATGGATGTTTTAGTCATGGAAAACCATCTTCTTTACAAGGAAGAACAGCCGCAAGCCAAACAGCACGAGATAGACGAATACAAAGCCCGATTTGAGCCGGATTAAACATGGAGACAAGCTTAGATGTCACTAATGAAAATAAACTGGAATCCCGATCACAAAGAACTGCGTAAGTTTGGCATAATTTCCCTGATTGCATCGGCCCTTATCGCCTCGTTTCTTTACGTACTGAAGGGACTTGGGATTCAATGGGCGGCAGCAATCTTTTTCGTCGGTCTTATTATCTTTATAAGCAGTTTGATTTCCTTAAAAGTAACAAGGGGGATTTATCTTGGTTTAATACTGTTGACTATGCCGATTGGTTGTGTGGTCAGTTTCACATTGATGGCGATGTTTTACTTTATGCTGCTGACACCGCTCGGGCTTCTCTTTCGCTTGATGGGCCGTGATTCGCTTGGCCGCAAGTTTGATTTCAATACGAACAGTTATTGGATTGCCCGACGACCACCCGAAAACCTTGACCGTTATTTCCACCAGTTCTGAAAGAATTGGAGATTATAGATGTCTAAACATTCCCGAAAGAACAAAAGCAGTGAATTCAGCAAACTTGCCAAAGAACAACGACCCTCCTTTCTCGCAGAGTTTTGGTACTTCCTCAAACACAATAAAAAGTGGTGGCTCCTGCCTATACTGATTATATTGCTTCTGTTAGGTTTGCTCGTGCTGCTGTGTGGTTCAGCTATCGCACCTTTTATTTATCCGCTCTTCTAATACCGTTGAAAAGTCAATTAAGCTTCGGCGCTTTTATGCCTTTACGGTCGCTTTTCAACGTAGCTTCCAGTGCTCTACGCGTTTTGGCCGAATTCGGATCTATCCTTAAAGCTGCGCGAAATTCCTTGATCGCCTCATCCCTGAGCCCCTGCTTATTCAGAAGAACAGCCAGATTATGGTGCAAATCAAGGGAATTCGGTGTGAGAAGCAGTCCCTGACGATATGTTTTGATCGCCTCGTCGAGTTTGCCTTGTTGGTACAGCGCTAATGCCAGGTTGTTACAGGCCTTTGCATAGTCCTGCTTTAGCCGAAGGGCCTGACGATAATATTCAACAGCCTCATCTAACCTTTCCTGGCCTTGATATATCAGCCCCAGGCTAAAATATACATTAGGATTAGTCGGTACTATCCGTATTGACTGAGAGTAATGTTCTATGGCTTTATCCACCTTGCCCTTCTGCTTGTATGCCCATCCTAAATAGCGATATGCCTCGGCACAAACGGGATTGATTTTTATTGTCTTTAGATACTGATCGATAGCTCCATCAAGGTCACCCATTCCGCGTAATACATTTCCCAGTGCATTGTACCCTGTATAGGAATGTGGGAAATATTCCTGTACCAAACGATACTGTTCAGCAGCCGCCCGGTAGTCTTTGAAGTCTTCCGTTAATAACTTGCCATATTTATAATGCAGGTGCCAATCCCGGCCGTCGTCTTGAATCGCACGCCGATATTGGGCGGCTGCTTCCTGAAGAACATCTACTGTTAAATCAGCTTTTAGGGCAGTGACCGTCTGCTCCACTTGTTTGACATGCTCCTCGTGGTAAAGCTGGTTGGTAAACGGAGCATTCCTGATAAATCCGTTGAGAACCTTTTCTGTAATTATGTACCGGTCCCAGTCGGTGTAGGCAAGGTGCTGGACGTACTGCGCCTCTGTCAACAATGGACGCTCACTTTCCTTACGCCGTTTTATATAACCAGGTAAAATCTGTTCCACCTGCTCGAAAATTGTTTTAGACAGCAGATATGTGCCTTTGATATTTAAATGTACATGCTCATAAAACAACTCTTGCCCGGTGGTATCATGGGGACTGTTCTTCTCGAATATCTTAACCGTATCTGTAAGGTAAACACCTTCCTCGGTTTTGTCGCCTGCAACAGCGCAAATAGTCTCATTGATTCGATTATCAGCGCGGAATCGAAGAGTGTCTAACTCACGTGCACGAATGTATCTATCCCGGGCCTTGCCATATTCACCCATTACCCAATAACAACGGCCAAGACGAAACTGCAGGTCAGCATAATAATCATCAATTGCAGCAGCAGCCAGGTAGCTTTTCACCGCCTCACTATATTTATTTTCCTCTTCGTTTGTCACCCCCTGTTGGTAAATCCTGTCCCACTTCTTCTCATTCATCTCCGTAAGAGACGGCTCATGTAATGAAGCAAACGGCGGACAGTCTTTTAAGTTACTTGCAACCGTGCAAAAAATTACCTTTGCACCACTCCCGCGAGCAACACGGCTAATATCTTTCAGATTTCTTTCAAAGTGCCGGTAAACGGTCTCCAAACGCTCATCCTCAGGCCGCACCTGCTTTTCGAGAAACATTTCCAGACCACTCCATACTTGGGGGATGTTCTTTTTGGGGCCTACTGATTCCAAAAGATTTGTCAGAAGCTGCCCCAACCTCGTAGTTTTAAGTGCGATGCCCATGCGGATAAGAGACAGGCTTCCCGAAAACGGGCTAAAGACGGTTCCCGCACCGTACGGCCCAACAACTTCGTTGTTACCGAGGTATACAATAAACAAATCCGGCTGGTGACGTGCGCAATCACCGGCAATTTCCAGGACCGCATGAGAATTTATCGCCGCCGTTGCCGCCGTAATAACTTCGAAATTTATCCCGGGATACGCTTGGCGCAGCATTACCTCAAGAAATCGTCCAAAACAAAATGCCGAATCCGGTTCGCCCTTGGCCGCAGAGGCACCGAGTATAAAAACCCGGTAAGTATCTTCCGTCTTTTTCGCAGGGAATATGAATGGGTCAAATTCCCGGGCGATGTTTCGAGGAAAGAAACGCCATCCAAATTTGACGTTGTCACAATGAAACGTTTGGCCATCAACTTCGCATTTTAGTATAGCGGCGGAAGGAAAACCGTAACCAACTATTCGCAGCCCCAATTCCAGTAATAAAAAAAGCAAAGCCGGTATAACAGTAAGAGCAAGAACACGAAAAAGCCAGAGACGCCGGGCGGATATCGGTCTCCGAGTCGGTTCTCGTTTGTCCTTTTGTTTCTCCTTACCCCTGGAAGCGGAAATGATTTTTTTCCTGGTCTGCGAGTGGCTCCTCGATTTGCGCCTTTTGAAGCTTTTTCCCCGGTGCGATGGGGACTTTTTATTTTTTTTTCCACCTTTGGCACACATTTATTGATTCTCTTGAACAGCTTTGATCTTTGCGAACACGCCGCTATTTTATCAGAACGTTCAATACTTCATCATCTTTTTGGTAACATCTTATCAGCCGATAGTAGCTTTTTTCAAGTATGCCACTTCAGCTTTTGTAAGCGTTCTAAACTTTCCAACACCCAGACCTCGCGTGTTAAGCCTGCCGATACGTGTTCTATTCAATGATTTTACGGGCAGCCCCACCCTTGCCAACATCCTGCGAATCTGCCGGTTAAGGCCTTGCCGAATAGTAATCTCAATCAATGATTCCTTATAGTTGCGCTTTAATATTTTAACCGACGCTCTGCCCGTTTTGCCTTCCGCCAGCCAAATTCCTTTTTTCAACTTTCCCGCCGCCTCGCCGGCAATTTGGCCCTTTACCCTGACAACATAAGTTTTAGACAAACCGAATTTAGGATGTGTTAATCTATTTGCCAGGTCGCTGTCGTTAGTGAGGATAATTATTCCAGTTGTATCGATATCGAGCCTGCCAACACAAAAGATACGTTCGGCTGATGGGATTATGTCTATCGCTTTTTTCCTGCCCTGTGGATCGCGGTTTGTGCAAACAACCCCCCTGGGCTTATTCAAAAGGTAATATACTTTCTGAGCAGCCTGAATTTTCCTGCCGTCTACCGTTATGACATCCTTTGCAGGATCGACAAAGGCCGGCAGCTTATCCACCACTTTTCGGTTTACGCGGACAACCCCGTTAAGTATCAGCTCTTCGCATTTCCTGCGCGAATCAACACCCGCCGCTGCTAATACCTTCTGTAACCGTTGTTCACCCATATTAGTTTGTAGTTTTTTGTCTATGAGTTGTGAGCTCATAACTACGCAGTCAATCTATAAGTTAAAAGCTGCCAAAACTGATACCGAGCTTGTCAGCGTAAATAATTCCAATACAAGCCAAAATCCACAGCACAAAGCCGATTTGGAACGGCCGGTCCGACATTATAAGTTGTACGGGGCCGGAGTATTTGCCCTTTTGTATCAGCGCACTAAACCTGAAAACACAGTACAAAACTATCGGCGTCGTATAGACAAGGTTGTTAGTGCCGAAAATATCAAGAGTCCTTCGATCCATCGCGTAAAGCAAAAAACATACAATTGCCAGACCGCTGGTTACATCGAGCATATGGGCCAGGAGTTCCGGTGTATAGCCGGCCAATGTTTTGCGAAATGCCTCGCTGTTTTCACGAAGCTGTGCTATCTCGCTGCGGCGCTTGCTGAAAGCGAGGAAAAGACACACGGCAAAGGTACAAATAATCAACCATGGCGAGATAAATACATCAACAACAACAGCCCCGGCAATAGCACGAAGACAAAAACCAATCGATATGGTTACACAGTCCAGAATCATCATTTTTTTCAGCAGGAGTGAATAAAGAACCATCAGCCCAATATATATCAGAATGATAATCGTAAGTTCTCTAACAAGAAAGTAACTTCCCAAGATCGCCGCTAAGGCACATAAGACAGAGACAGCCTGGGCGGAACCAACGGTTACGGCTCCTGCTGCTATCGGTCTTTGTGATTTTTCGGGATGGAGGCCATCCGTCTCGCGGTCAATTATATCGTTGAAGATATAGATGGCGGAGGCAGCCAGAGAAAAACAGAAAAAAGCACCAAAGGCACTGACAACAGCCGAAAACACTTCATCAAACGGGCCAATGAGTTGTTTTCCGAATATCAGGGCTGCAAATACAAAGACATTCTTGGTCCAGTGCAGGGGACGCATGATTTGCAAATATTTCATATCCTGGCCTTTCATTGAATATTGATTATTGACAATTGAATATTGAAAATGGTAAATAGTCAATAATAAATAGTAAATGACTATGATAACGACCGTTGTTTTTGATTTAGACGACACGCTTTATGATGAAGTCGAGTATTGTAAGAGCGGCTTCACATCTGTGTCTGAGTTTCTTTCCAATTTGCCTGATTTTCCACAAGCCGAGCATATTTTCGATGCATTATGGAGGCAATTTAATGCAGGCAATCACACAAAAACTTTCAATGCGGCCCTCAACGAACTCGGTATAGACTATGATGACAAGCTTATCCGACAGCTAATACAAGTCTATCGCGGCCACGAACCAAATATAACGCTACCCCGCCAATCACAGCAAGTTCTCTCCAAACTTAGTGAAAAATTCACTTTAGCTATACTGACAGACGGTTTTTTACCCTCACAACAACTAAAAGTACAGGCCCTGAGAATCGAACAATATTTTAAGTGCATAATCTATACCGAGCAGCTTGGCAGAGAATTCTGGAAGCCGTCACCTGCCGGCTTTGAAAAGCTTATTGAGACCCTAAATGTAAAATCCCAATCTATGGCCTACGTGGCCGACAACCAGATGAAGGATTTTATCGCGCCAAACAGGCTTGGATTTACAACAATACAGATAATCCGACCGGCCCGATTGCACTTAGAATCTTCCCAGGAACCGGATTCTGAGGCCAAATACAAAATAAGCCAAATCAGCCAATTACCCCCTCTTTTGGACAAATTATGACAAAAGTAAGCTGCCTGACGTCCGATATACACAACGCCGTGGCGCAATAGGCTGTTTTTACTTGACTTATATGGATTTTCGGGCTATAATAGCTCTAAGACACGAAAAATTATTCGCTAAACACTAAACAAATTTCTTAGGAGGTTGGTTATGTCGCCAGCAAAAAGACAGCAAAGCGACGCTATGTTGTATACCCTAATACTCTTTGTTGGGCTTTTCATCGCAGCAACTACTGTTGCAGTTATCTACTACGTCAAATTCGAAGACCAGAGGACAATAGCAGAAGAAGCACAAAGCAACCTTAGAGAGATAGCAACCTCAGCGGAACTGCAAAGAATAGGAACGATAGTTGGGGCAAAACAGGCCGGCAAGAGCAGACTTGCTACGATGGTCGACTATCTTGACCAGGCTGTATATCTGATCATTGGGGGCTTACCCGAGGATACCTCTGCAGAAGTCAAAGTGGACACCGCCAACAGAAATTTCGAAGATACTAGAACCCTGGTCCAGACACATATTGAGCCTGAAAGTATCGATCCCAATACGACCGGATTCGTCCAGATAGTACAGAAGTTGAAAACAAAACTGGACGGTACAATCGATACGCTGCAAGCTACAGAGCAAGAGCTTACCGTCAAAACAAACGATTATAAAAACTTAGAGGATGCAACCTACAACAAGGAACGAACATGGTTAGCTGAGAAGGAAGGCTACCGCCAGGAAATTGACAGTATTAAGAAAGACTATAATGACCTTGAAGTCGATCTGAGAAAAACCACTGATGAGAGGGTTCTGGATCTCACTGCAGAACTGAATGAAGAAAAAGCCAATCGTGAGAAGGAACACCAGGAGAAGCTCCAGATTCAGGCACAATTGCAAATGACCCAGGATAAAATGAAAAGCCTCCAGGATGAGCTTAACAAGATTGTGCCGCTGCCGGATAGTGAGGTCGTGGCCCATAAGAGTGATGGCAAGATCATATTGGTTGATAATTCGGCCAAAGTCGTGCATCTGAATATCGGAAAGGATGACCGTGTTTATCCGGGCTTAACCTTTACGGTTTACGACAAGAACATGCCCATACCAAAAGACGGCAAAGGAAAGGCCGAAATCAAAGTATTCAGCGTTGATAAAAACATCTCGACGGCACTTATAACCAAGTCGGAAATTAAAAGGCCGATTATACTGGATGATATTATTGCAAACCTAATTTGGGACAGCGACAAAACAAACGTATTCTCGATAGAAGGTGAATTTGACCTTAATGGCGATGGAAATATTGAAAATGATGCGGCCGATAAACTAAAAACACTTATTGAGAAGTGGGGCGGCAAAGTGGCCAACGAAATTTCCATCGAGACTGACTTTCTGATTCTCGGAAAACAACCGAGCGTCCTTATCAGACCGTCTGCTACCGAATTGGAAATGGATCCGATGGCAACGGAGAGATACGAGGCTTCACGGCAAAAACGCGAACATTATCAGGAAATTCAAAAACAGGCACAGGCCTTGTTGATACCTGTTTTCAACTACGAAAGATTCCTGTTTTTCATCGGCTATGAAACACAGGCAGGCACTGCCGGTGCGTTTTAATGTGATACATCATCACCCGGTTCAACACCAATCGAGGCGATAAAAATATCACCTGTATATTGGCTTACTGCATCTGTGTTTGTAAAACCCTTTTTCACTGCAACAAAGGTTACAGTATATTTTGCCCTGATAGCTGCACCGAGCGGCTCACCCGTATCACAATCCAGCCCCGATGGGATATCAACCGCCAAAACAGGGCGATTCTCGCTATTTATGCTCTCAACCAATTGTTTGTACGCATCACTGAGTTGTCCGTTCAATCCGGTGCCGAAGAGACCGTCAACCAGCATATCAGCACTGGCTGCAAAAGTTATAACCTGGCCGGGAATATCGTCACCCTTTAGGTCTAACAGATTGATCGTCTGACCCATCCGCTCTAAAATATCGAGGTTTATTTTTGCATCCCCTTTGACTTTACTGCGGTCACCACATATCACCACGGTGACTCTAAAGCCATAGTTTAACAAGTGCCTGGCAATCACATACCCATCACCGCCGTTGTTTCCCGTCCCGCAGAATATGCAAACCTTCGGCTCGGAAGCTTCCGCCAGTTTCTCTTTAATCAATTCGGCACAGCTCCGTCCGGCGTTTTCCATCAAAACCACACCGGGCACACCAAGTGTATTTATCGCCCACTGGTCAACCGCACGAACCTCATCCCTGCTCATCACTACACACTTTTTATCCGGCGAATATTTTTCCATGGCCAAGTATTATACACCTTGCCCCAAAGCTGTCAATTGACAGAGGTTCTACATGCCATTACAATGCCCACTTAGTATTTAGCCGGCGGCTTTACCGCCTTTAAACACAAAACAATATAAGCGATACGACAGATGCAAATACTATTGACAAATGACGATGGCATTTTCGCACCGGGCCTGGCGGCAATGTATAAGGAGCTGGTCAAAATGGGTGATGTGACCGTCGTTGCACCGGCGGGAAGCCGGTCCGGCGCCAGTCACAGCATTACGTACCACCACCCTTTAGTGTATAATAAGGTAGATATAAATGGCCAGTTTGTCGGTTTTAGCATCGAGGGCTCCCCCGCCGACTGCGTCAAGCTGGCGGTCATGCAGCTACACGATGGGCCGATAGACCTGCTCGTTGCCGGCATAAACAACGGGGCAAACGCGGGAATAAACGTTTACTACTCCGGTACTGTCGCCGCCGCGATGGAGGGCGCCTTCTTAAAAATCCCAGCCGTGGCAATGAGTCTATGCGTTGAGGCACCCGGCGTACCGGGAGATTTCGAAAAGGCCGCTGTACACTGCGCGAGAATCCTAAAGAAACTCATGCCGCTCAAAAGCGGCGACGTCATCAACGTCAATATACCGCAATTATCAAAAGGTGAGCCGAAAGGTGTAAGAGTTGTGCCGCAATCGCACCAGGGTTTTGACGAGTATTACGTACCGCAGAAAAATGAACAGGGCCAGACTGTTTTTCAATTGACCGGAATTCAACACCTGCTTGACGACGAGCCCACGGATACAACGTCTCTGGAACTTGGCTTTATAACAATAACATCTCTGGCACATGATATGACAGACCATAAGAAAACACGCAAGCTCCAACAGAAAAAATGGTAAGATGCTCGCTGCCGGGATTGAAAATGACAGGTTCCGGGTAAAAGAAGATAACATCGGCATTATGTAAAATTGCGAAGAGAATAAAGTTATGAAAGCACTGATTAAGAAGAATTTTGAGCCTGGATTATGGCTGGAAGATGTACCCACTCCGCAGATTGGTATCAATGACGTTCTCATCAAAATTAACAAAACCTCAATTTGCGGCACAGATATTCATATTTACAATTGGGACGCATGGGCCCAAAAGACGATAAAGCCGCCTCTCACTATTGGCCACGAGTTTGTAGGCACAGTTGAAAAGATCGGTAGCAATGTACATGACTTTGAACCGGGAGACATTGTCAGCGGTGAAGGTCATGTCGTGTGCGGACGGTGCAGAAACTGTTTGGCCGGGAGAAGGCATCTCTGTAGAGATCCAAAAGGTATCGGTGTAAACCGGGACGGCGCTTTCGCTGAATATTTAGCTATTCCCGTGACCAACGTATGGTATTGTGATCCTGAGATTCCAACGGATGTACTTTCCTGCTTTGATCCCTTCGGCAATGCCGTGCACACAACTCTCTCTTACGACCTGGTTGGAGAAGATGTGCTGATAACCGGTGCAGGGCCTATCGGTTGCATGGCAATCGCCGTAGCCAAACACGCAGGTGCCCGCTATGTTGTGATTACCGACATAAATCCATATCGACTCGAACTTGCCAAAAAAATGGGGCCTACGCTGACATTGGATGTCGGAAATAACAAAATCGAAGACGCCGCCAGGAAACTCGGTATGAAAGAGGGTTTTGATGTCGGCCTTGAAATGTCGGGAAGTCCTGATGCATTCAAGAGCATGCTTGCCAATATGTGCCATGGCGGTAAAATCGCCCTGTTAGGAATAATGCCGGAAACCTCTATCGACTGGGACTATATCGTTTTCAACGGTCTTACTATCAAAGGGATTTACGGCAGGCAAATGTACGAAACCTGGTATAAGGCGACTATGCTTATTCGTAGCGGTATAGATATCACACCGCTTATAACTCATCAGTTTCACTATACTGAGTATGCTAAGGCCTTTGAAGTTATGGCCTCGGGAAAATCGGGGAAAGTCATTTTGGATTGGGCGGAAAAATAAATAATCACCAGTAACAATTGCAGGGGACAGAATATGTTTGGAGCGATGAAAACTCACATATCCGGAGAGCTTGAACAAATAAAAGACAATGGACTCTACAAGGCAGAAAGAATCATAACCAGTCCACAGCAGGCCATGATTACGGTTCAGGGCGGACAAAAAGTCCTGAATTTGTGCGCCAACAACTATCTTGGGCTCGCCGACCACCCTGAAGTTATACAGGCCGCACAGGAAAGTTACGATAAATGGGGATACGGCCTGTCCTCCGTTCGATTTATTTGCGGAACACAGCAGATACATAAGGAGCTGGAGGAAAAAATCTCCGAATTTCTTGGTACCGAAGATACCATCCTGTATTGCTCCTGCTTCGATGCCAACACGGGATTATTCGAGACCCTGCTCACCGCAGATGATGCCGTCATAAGCGACAATCTTAACCACGCCAGCATTATAGACGGTATACGCCTTTGCAAGGCCCAGCGACTGCGATTTGAAAACTCAAATATGGAGGATTTAGAGGATAAACTAAAGCAGGCCCAATCGGCACGCTTTAGGCTGATTGCCAGCGATGGGGTCTTTTCAATGGACGGAACCATCGCAAAGCTAAACGAGATTTGCGATCTTGCTGAAAAATACGATGCCCTCGTTATGATTGATGATTCACACGCAGTCGGCGTAATCGGCCGGCACGGCAAAGGCACCCACGAATATCGTGATGTAATGGGGCGCGTCGATATCATAACAGGGACGCTCGGCAAGGCCCTCGGCGGCGCCAGCGGCGGGTACACCAGCGGAAGAAAAGAGATTGTCGAGATGCTCCGCCAGCGGTCCCGCCCTTACCTTTTCTCCAATACGCTGGCACCGGCCATCGTCGCCACATCGCTAAAAGTGCTCGAAATCCTCTCGGCTTCCACCGAATTGAGGGACAAACTCCAGACCAATACCAGCTATTTTAGGGAGAAAATCGCCAAACTCGGATTAGAAGTTCTTCCCGGCGAACATCCTATTGTGCCGATTATGCTTGGGGATGCGGTCCTTGCTCAAAAAATGGCAGAAAAGCTACTGGAAAAGGGAGTTTACGTGATAGGGTTCTCGTATCCGGTTGTCCCCAAAGGAGCTGCGCGAATTCGCACCCAGATATCCGCAGCCCACAACCAGCAGGATTTGGATTTCGCTGTTGAGAAAATCGCCGAGGCCAAAAAGGAACTGAAAATCTGATTGAACCGGCTGGATTTTAAGAAAAAAACAAAATAATCGATGCTTTTGGAATTGACATACCCGGCCCGGCCTAATATAATTAAGTTCGAAATATTCTAAAAAAATACTGGGAACAGCTAAAATTACGCAAAAAGCGGCCTTATTTTGCACATACTAATGCTGCAGAGATAGTTCCCGGTAGTAAAAATGAACCAACTTCTGGGGCATTCGCGTTTTTCTACCGGAACCTTTTAGGTCGCAGAACCGAAAGGTAGGACTGCCATGTACAAAAGAGCTTTTACACTCGTTGAGTTGTTGGTTGTAATCGCAATCATCGCGCTACTTATGGCACTTTTGATGCCCGCCCTGAGGCTGGCACAAGACCAGGCCAGGGCTATTATCTGCGTTAACAATTTAAGGCAACTATCGATAGCCTGGCTTACCTACACAACCGAAAATGAGGGCAGGTTGGTTAATGGACATGTCCACAGGAGTCCTAACTTTACACGGGGTATTTACTGGGTGGAACCTCCACAGAATGCCAACGGAGTATACGTTGGCGAGCCCGGGGATCCCACCATTGAAGACAAGCTCAGAGGAATAAAACGAGGATTATTGTTTCCCTATGTTAAAAACGTGAAGGTATATCACTGCCCTGGTGATGCAAGGATAGACATGCCTGATCAACTTGCTTTTCGCAGTTATTCGATCACCGGAGGTATGAACGGCGAAGCCGGACAGTTCGGTGCCGTACCGATCGATACATATGATGAAATAAGAAATCCAGGTAGTAAAGTTGTCTTCCTTGAGGAAATGGACGAGAGGGGATGGAACATGGGCTCCTGGGTTATAGATCCTGAAAACTGGGACCGTTGGGTTGATCCAATGGCAATCTGGCACAATGATAGAAGTACCCTGGGCTTTGCTGACGGACACGCTGAAAAGCACAAATGGGAGGATGAACGCACTATTGAATTTGCTGAGGATTGGCGGACGACTAGTCCCGTCCAGCCCGGCAATCCTGACATCGCTTATATGCAAAGGGCCTATGTATACCGTGAAATTAAGTAGAGCCCTGTCCCGGCAATAGGAAGGCCGGTTCAGTATAACATAATAAAATAATTAGACTCTTTTTGATTTTGTATCCGAACACTTTTGGTCATTTGACCAGAAAGGGAGGACTGCCATGAAACAAAGAGCGTTTACCCTAATTGAACTGTTGGTTGTTATCGCAATAATAGCGCTGTTGCTGGCACTTCTATTACCCGCTCTGAGGCTGGCACAGGACCAGGCCAGGGCTATAATATGCGTTAATAATTTGAGGCAGCTAGCTATAGCCTGGTTTACCTATACATCTGAAAACAACGATCAGATGGTTGACGGCCATGTTCCCCAAAATAATAGCGTACGACACTGGGTATCAGCTCCGCAAGATCCCAGTGGAAACTACACAGGTAACATTCGCCCCGGCCTTATCGATGACAAGAAAAGAGGTATAAAGAAGGGCTTGTTGTTTCCCTATGTTAAGGATATTAAGGTATATCACTGCCATGGTGACGCAAGGATAGACATGACCGACCAACTTGCTTATCGCAGCTATTCGATCGCCGGCGGAGCCAATGGAGAAGGATGGGCGAATTCGTATAAAATCGCCAAAACAATTGCTGAAATAAGAAATCCCGGAAAGAAATATATATTTCTTGAAGAAGGTGAAAGAAGAGGATGGAACATTGGTTCGTGGGTCATGAATCTCAACAGGACGGACCAATGGGTGGACCCGTTCGCAGTCTGGCACAACGAAAAAAGCACTATGGGCTTTGCCGACGGCCATGCGGAAAAACACATTTGGGTGGATAAAAGTACCATTGAAATGTCGCTAACAGGGGAAAATTTTAAAAACCTCTACCCAAATGAGGGTAAAGACTACAGATATATGATGATGGGCTTTCCGTGCTCGGAACTTTAGTAATCCCTAACTCGGTGGAAATGGATTACGCTTTAGGAAATACTTAATGCACCACAACGTCTCTTCTCTTCCCTTTTACTTTCATAATCTTAACGACACCCCCACGAACAAATCCCGCCGACACAAGCCCTGTTGCAATAACATATTAAAAAGGATTGGCATATGTTCAACGTTTTCGAGCAGCCATGGACACTTGTGATTGCAGGCATTGTTGTCTGGTTCACCCTGCTTTTTATCCACGGTGACAGCCGCCTCTGGTGGCAGTCGCATCTTATATTCTTCCTGGCGGTCGCTTGTTTTGTGCTGGATATGCTGGTCAAAGCAGGCCTGTTCAAAATAAGCATAACACTTACTATAACTATACAGGCCGTCCTGTGTTCGGCCATCGCCGCCCTGTTTATTCTACAGATAATCCATATAATACGAACCTATGAACAACATCGGTGGCAATGGATTTTGCCTGTTGTCCTTATAGTTGCCGGTTTCGGCCTGGACTGGCTTGTCAAAACCGACCTGGAAAAAATCAACATATTAATCAGCACAATCCGAAAGGCTTCCGAGCAGGAGGACTTGAATGCAATCGGAGCGCTTATTTCCGAAGATTACAGCGATTCGTTTCATAATTCCAAAGATGCTCTAATGAAACACTGCAGGAGCCTGCTGTCAAAACCACTCATTAAGAAAAGCAGACAACTGGGTATAAAAAAAGAAATATCACCACCCAGGGCTGATATAACCTTAACGGTCAAAGTTGAATTTGACGAGCAAAGCCACTACAGAGAATATCAGTCGTTTGTAATTCTAAAAATAGATGTGGACCTGCAAAAAGAGCGGGGCAGAAGATGGTTTATCAGTCGGGCTGAAATACTCGAAGTCAACAGACAGCCGGTCACATGGGGAGATGTCAGGTAAGACTGACAACTGTATCCTAATCTGCGTATACAGACAATCACTCCCACTTACAAATTTACAGATCTGCAATGGCTCTATCGTAATACGGTTAATCGGCCTTTCAAGCTAATGCGGCGGCGGCGGCTTTCTGTTAAGTATTCCCCCCTGCCCAGCTAAAAAAATATATACGACAGAAACCTACCCCACACAAAAAACATTTCCTCGACTGTTATGATGCGGTTTGGTATACTTCCAAAGATGAATGTGAAACTACGATTTTGCTGAATCCTAACTAATTAGGAAGGAAAAAATATGGACTACAGAAGAATTATCCCCTGTCTGGATGTTAAGGACGGCCGTTTGGTTAAAGGTGTTCATTTTGTTAAGTTACAGGATGTTGGCGATCCGGCGGAAAGTGCCGCTGCTTACAGCGAAGCCGGAGCCGATGAGCTGGTTTTTCTGGACATTACAGCCACCATTGAGAACAGAAAGACCCTCCTTGATGCCGTTAAAAGAACGGTAGAGAGAATCTCAGTACCTCTGACCGTTGGTGGTGGAATCAGCAACTGCAAGAGCATTGAAGAATTGATGGATATAGGCGCATCAAAAGTATCCGTCAATACCGCAGCCGTTCTAAATCCTGATTTCGTTAAAGAGGCGGCGACTGAGTTTGGCAGCGAAAAAATAACTATTGCTATTGACACATGCGTTAATTCACAGTTGCCATCCGGCTTTGAAGTTATGATCAAAGGCGGCACATCCGGCACAGGTAGTGACGCTGTTGAGTGGGCAAAAAAAGTTGAGGACTTGGGTGCAGGAGCGATTCTTCCGACCAGTATGGACGCAGACGGCACACAGGCCGGTTACGATATTCCAATGACCAGGGCAATATCCGACGCCGTAAAACTGCCGGTAATCGCATCAGGCGGAGCCGGTACACTTGAGCACTTATACGAGGCCATTGTTGAAGGAGGTGCAGACGCCGTTCTCGTAGCCTCAATCGCCCATTTCGGTAAATACACAATAAGGCAGATGAAAGAGTACTTGGCCGAGCGCCAGATTCCGGTAAACCTCTGAGTTGCCTCCCTGCTGCCGCATAATCCAAAGTATAAAGACGATACCCACATCTGTAGGGCTGTTATAGTGTTTTGTCTTAGGCAATTTCCAAAAGTCACCGGCCAAATTTGTCGATAGGAGGGGGGTGGAGACGCGGTGTGTGCAGCCCGTGAGAAATCCCGACCAGACTGCAGGAGGCGGTTTTCCCTACTCCCATAAAATGGGACTCACAGAAACGGTTCGAAATGTTTGGTAAACTGAAAAAAGACAAATTACCTTTGAAAATCGAATTGTTTACCATTCGCTGGTATTCGAGTAATAGAAGCTGCGCCAATGCCGGCCGCAAAAGGCTAAATCCCCGACAGATGCCGCCGTTAATGGTCCGAAAAGCCGAATGGCGAAGATAACTTTTCTATTAGTCTCATATCTCAAAAAAAGTGCCAGAATCTAAAAATTAGGTAAAAAAACAGCCGTGTTCTAAGACGAACACGGCTGAAATACCACAAAATCCATAAAAACAACAAATCATAGCCACTCTTATGGAACTATAATAGAATCCTGAGTCTCTACGTTATCATTCGCCGAGTAAATGTAACCCACGAGGATAACATCAGTTACAACAAATGTGAAGGTTTCACCACTTTTTGCCTTTTCAGGAGTCGATGTATTCAGGGCGTATCCGGAGCCATCTGTAATGCCGGTTGTACCGGTCGCGATAAGAACATCATTTAAATACCAGTCGCCAACTACAGTAGCACTCTGTACAGGCCCTTGGCTCTGGTCGTAGATAAGTATCGTTGCCTCAGCCTTTGTATTTTTACCTGCCGGCACAAGAACCATATCAATACTTTCGATGTGCATCGTCTGTTGACTATTCGGCGTTGCGGATACCTCACTGCTTATATCGCTCTCATTCGGGATAGGTGTTGCCAAGTCAACAGCCGTCACAACATAGTAGTACGTTGTCCCGTTTACGACACCCAAATCAAGATAGTCACTTGTGGCTAACAGAGAACCATTGACCTGACTATACGGTCCGCCTGAAGTTTCGGAGCGATACACATTATAGCCTGCTATATCGGGCTCAGTATTATCATCCCAATCCAGACTGACTTGGCCGTCACTCGCGCTTGCTGCCAAACCGGTTGGCGGTGACGGTGGTGGATCTCCAACTGTTATGCCGATTGAGGAACTGCCTAAATTGCTACCCGAATCGGTTACAGAAGCCGTGATAACGTGCTCGCCATCATTTAGTGTTGTTGTGAAGCTGCCACCCGTTCCAATCTGACCGTCTATATCGGACTGCCATACCAGATTGCTCGTAAGATCGCCATCCTCAACATCAACGGCCGTTCCCACAAAACTAATAACTACGCCTGAACCGAAAGTAGCGCCGTCTGAAGGACTGGTGATAGTAACCACAGGGGGATTGTCCACAGGGCCGGCTAAAATGTGTGCGTAAAGAAGGTCAATCGTGAGCGTATCTTTCTTCTCCTTCTTGACAGGCGCAGTGTCTGTAAACAGGATGCGGATATCCCCGTTCCCATCTATGTATCTCTGCGGATCAGAGGGTGGCGTAAAAGAACCATTCTGGAGGATGTCAGTGATCTCCTCCCAGCCACTGGTCCCATTCCATACCATAATATTGGTCAGGAGCGGATCAACAGGGCCGTCAATCGCCGTCCATGTGGCATCCAGATACAACGTCAGTTCGGTGATATCAACCGGATTTGCCGTCGTATGAAGTAAATATTCCACCTCAAGGCTTGCCATGCCAGCCTGGCCGTTTGGAACCTCTGTTACCATCTGAAACAGATCATCCCCGGCGGTCCAGGTGCCATCTATACCACCTTCTACCAAACCAAAGGCCACAATAGGATCCTGGTTAACATAGGCATCGTAATTAGCCTCCCCCGTTGTAAAACTCCATACCGTACCCGTGGTTGTGCCGCTCACATTCTTTTCATCGATTCGCCAGTAATAAGTGGTATATTCAGCCAGCGTATCGGGCTCATAAGTCGTTTCTGTCTGGTTACCCTTGAACTCAGGTGAGATCTCAGAAGCGGATATCACATCATGGTAATCAGTACCAAGATACACATCATGCGACGTAGCATCGCTTCCTGCTGTCCAGCTAAGGTCGGCATCTATAGCAACATTCGTCGCCGTATCAGCCGGACTCGGATTACTTGCTTGGCCGGGTTCTGCAACAGCAGTGGTGAAGCTCCAGACTGTACCCGTGGTTGTACCGCCGGTGTTCTTCTCATCAATCCGCCAGTAGTAGGTTGTATTGTTGGTCATTATACCGGGATCGAAAGTGGTTTCCACCTGGTTACCCTGGAACGTACCAGGACTGGCAGTGCCGAAGTACACATCGTGTGACGTTGCATCGATACCAGCGGTCCAGTTCAAATCTGTATCTATGGCAACGTTCGTCGCACCGTTAGCAGGATTTTCATTGCTGGCCTGACCGGGTGCTGCAACAATTGTAGTAAAGCTCCAGACAACACCTTCCGTAACTCCACCCGGCCCAACCTCATCAATCCGCCAGTAATATGTCGTTAAGTAGTCCATTGTACCAGGATCAAAAGTGGCACTTGTCTGATTACCCTGGAACTCGGCTACACCCGGTGTTGGATTGATACCAAAATACACATCATGCGATGTCGTATCACTTCCGTTCGTCCAGTTCAAATCAGAATCTACACCTACATTCGCAGCCCCGTCTGCAGGATTGGGAATACTCGCTTGCCCGGGTACCGGAGCCGTCGTAAAGCTCCAGACAGCACCCGGAGTAACTCCACCGCCTGAATCGCGTTCGTCAATTGCCCAGTAATAAGTAGTATCAGGAGCCAGCGTACCGGGATCATAGGTTGTTTCCAATTGATTTTGCACAAACTCCGGTGTGGCAGATGTCCCGAAGTAAACATCATGTGATACTGCATCGGCTCCAGCCGTCCAGCTTAGATCAACGTCTACGTCCATACCCGTGGCACCATCAGCCGGATTCGGATTGCTTGCCTCCGGATTGATAGTAGCAGTAACAACTCCGAAAATATCGGTATTATCCATAATTCCTGAAATCAATTCCGCGTTCTCGCCCCAGGCGTAAACCGGTACGTTAGCGGCCGTATGGCCTGTACTCGACCAAGTAACATCGGGGTAATTTCCTGCCCCGTTGTTACCCGTAACAGTCAGACCGCCGGTTTCGTGGTCGGCACAAACGATAATCAGCGTGTCAGTGCGTCCGGCAGCCCAGTCGATGGCCTCCTGCACGGCATTGGCAAATTCAACTACCTCGTCGGCGAATTTATCCAAATTATCATGACAGGCATGATCAATATTACCGCCCTCCACCATAAGAAAGAAACCGTCGGCATCGTTATCCAATATACTCAAGGCGGCATCTGTCATCTCCGATAGCCGTGGAATCGTCCCCGTATCGTAGTCATAATCGGCTTCATAAGGCATATCGCCGGGATCGAACTGCCCCGATAACATTGTCTCCGGTGCGGCATCATAATATGTAAGCATCTCCGCACGGTTTGTAACAACGGTGTAATCTGCACCGGCCGCCCCGCCCATATACGACGCTCCCCCATAAATTACATTGGGCCTCGTCTGCGTCAGATAATCATTGGCGATTTGGGAATAGTTATTACGGTCCGGATCATGCGCGCCGAAAGCAGCCGGTGTCGCATGTGTTACATATACGGTCGTTACAAGCCCGGTGCTTTTACCCTGTGCTTTAGAACGTTCCAATAAAGTTTCCAATTCACTATGGTCTCCGGGATAGGCCATGCTGATCACGCCGTTGTTGACCTTAATTCCCGTTGCCAGCGCTGTGGCCGCAGCCGCCGAATCAGTTATACTCGCATTGGCCGAATATGTAGTCAGTTCACCATAGTAAGGAAACGATTCAAACGACAGAGTGCCCTCCGCGCCGTTGGCATACATCCCCCCTGCTTTGACCTGCTCGAAGCCCATTCCATCACCGATAAAAATAATCACGTTCTTCGGCTCCGCCTGCGCCACCACAGTCAGGCCTATCACCGCCACGACCATAAGAACCGAAATTTTCTTCCAGCCATTTTCCCTAATCATTATTATCTCCTTTCAATTCTGAAAACAAAAACTTACGCAAAATATGTAAAGTCATAGTAATATAACACTTTACATATCCGCTATTCTCTCGCGTTTTGAGCCTTCTGGATGTTTTCCGTCATTTCAAGCACTGCCTGCAGCTCACTCAATGGTTTTTCATCGCTTCACGACTAACATAGGAAATCAGGGCTTTCAAGCTTTTTTTTGCATTTTTTCTAAAATTCTATAGAGCAATTACCAGGAATCACATAAACCACCTTCTCGCCTACTACTGAGGCGGCTTTCCATCAGGATCTTCCCTTTTCTTTCATTCGATATACTATCTGTTTTGATCCACACAAAAGCTGCCAATTATCGAATTTCGAATAGGAACAGCCTCAGGATTTTCAGGCCGTATGACCTCGATTTTTTGCCCGGTTCAGCCTTCTATCGTCAGACTTGAGTCTTTGGCTCCCCGGAGCTTGCCGCGAGGGATTGGATATGAAATGTGCCTTTTGACCGAAATGAGATCAAATTGATAGGTTTGTTACTGTTGATATTTTTTTGAAGGTTCGAAGATTCTTACCGTATTTTTGCCCGCCTGCTTGGCTGTGTACAGCGCCCGGTCGGAACCGCTTGTAATATCCTCGGGATTTGTGTCAGCGTCATATTCACCAAGGCCCACACTAATTGACAGTGCTATCTGCTCTTTTTTCCAGCTCGCCGGCGAATGGGCAACGACATCGACCATACGCTTGGCTACAACAAAAGCGTCTTTCAGCGATGTATTAGGCAATATGACGGCAAACTCATCACCGNNACTCATCACCGCCATATCTTGCCGCTGTGTCGATTTGCCGGATACACTCTTTTATCTTTTTGCTAATCTCTCGAATGACTTTGTCCCCAGCTCGGTGCCCGTAGGTATCATTTATCTTCTTTAGATTGTCAATATCAATCATAATCAGGGAGATTTGCCCGCCGTACCGGCGTGACCTCCACAGTTCCTTCTCAAGGATTTCATAAAAAGTCTTGTGGTTCGCAAGACCGGTCAGGCCGTCTGTTGTCGCCTGGTGCTGTATCTTCTCAAACAGCTTTATGTTGCCGATTGAACCACCGACTAACTGGCTGCACAACTCAATCAACGCGATATCCTCGGAATTAAAGCCGTCTCCATCTATCTTATCCGCCAAATTAAGTACGCCGATTACTCTATCCTGGCATATAAGAGGAGCAATAACACAATTTTTGGTCTTATAATTCTCCGAAAAGGCGCGTTGCGATTTTTTAATTACGGGCTTTTTATGGGTATCTATGTCCCCTACCAGTATGATCTCTTTACTTCTTACCGCCATGACCATAAGAGATGGTGGATTCTGATTCAGTGAGACTATTTTATTTATGAGAAACGGATGATTGTGCTTCTGAAGATGCAAAATATTGTTCGTTTCATCAAGTATATATAGTGAGGCAAGTCTTGCGCCGACCAGATTCGGAATGTGTTTCATGCAGACATCCATTATCCGCTCGATGTCAAGGCAGTTTATTTTCCGAGCCAGGGGGGTTAACTGCTCAACCAGGGAAAGATGGCCGTCAGCATTTTTAACGGGAGCCTCAGTACTCTTATTGCTTCTGTGCATGGTTCAATAGTTACACAAATATTGTCCTGTCCTCACAGTTTCAGGTGATACTATGGATTCACTAATCACTCTATCGGATATTTTAGGAGCGGTATTTGGGAAAAACACCGGATAAAACCGAAAAAGGAACCTTAACTTTTACGTCAAAAACCAGCAAATCGCGCTCAACAAAACACATCGGAAACTATAGAAGATAAAATCGTGGTTGCCGCATATTTTCTTCAAACAAAGTTGTGTGGTTAAAGCGTCGAGGTGCGTGAAAAAAAAGATAAAAATTTTTTAAAAAAATCAAAAAAAAGTTGACATCCGATAAAACGGCTTTTACATTTTACAAAATGTAAAATTCCTTTGAACAGCTTGAGTTGAGTAATATGGCTATAACAAAAATCCATAAGTACTTTATTTACTTGAATATAAAAGGATTTTGCGATGCAGACAGAAGTTAAGAGTCGTATGTTAAGAATACCTGTCAAGCTCTATCGAATCGGTGAGTTAGTTCGCTATACCCCCTTCTCCCGCCAAACTATTCATAACTATACGATAATGGGACTTATCCGTGAGGTGGAATGGACAGATGGCGGACATCGACTCTACGATGAGTCGGTATTTGAAAGACTTTCGAAAATCATCGAGCTTAGGAAAACGAAAACCCTCTCGGAGATCAGACAGATTCTAAAGAAGCAAGAGGCTGCAGACATAACCGGAAATACCTCTTCGCAATCTGAAAATAATTAAAAATAACGAGACAAAAAAGGAACGGTTTTGTCTCCGTGCGTTTGTAAGACAGACGGGATGCTGTAAGAACTCAAGGAATGCAAGGAAGCATCAGGGATGAGAAATACAGTTATACCAATCAGAATCCATCTCCCCCGCTTTCTCCCACTCTTATTCTTTGCTGAGAAAAGTATTTCGAAGAGCTGCTTATGATAGGACAAATATGCGATATGCGTGTCGAGTTGATGTTTCTTTCCGTGTTGGTGAGCTTTTTAAAATAAGGAGCGATTATGAAAATAGCATCATTGATTACAGATAATATCACTGAACTGCTTGTAAAGATAATCGAGTTCACCCGGACCCGCCACAAGATCCTTGCACAAAACATAAGTGATATCAGCAACATTGGATTCGTACCTAAAGACTTGGTGGCCGACGAGTTTTCCGATCTGCTAAACAGAGCGATCGATGAGCATATCGTAAACAGACGGCTTGTGCTCCGTGATACTGAAAACATCAAATTCGGCATCAGCGGCAGCTTTAAAATTAAACCTACAGTCGACAAATATGCAAAAGACCTTCTTGACGAAAACCGAGATGAATATATTGAACTGCAAAAAAACAAACTCTTGGAAAATACAATCAACCAAAGAGTCGCAGCAGAATTGCTGAAGCAAAAACAAGGACTGACCTCAGTTTTTACATAGTGTGGCGTTTAGCCAACAGTACAAAAGGGAATTTTTTAAGTAACTTGTTCGCTGGTTCTTCTTAAGTTATCGGCCAGAAAGTCGATAAAGATTTTATTAGGTATGTTCGTAGAGAGAACCGGTGATTATGAAAAGATAATAATAGTTATGGGACGTTATATTTGGCTCTATAAAAGCGATTAGAATCCGGGGCCCTGTGAAACAGGGAACCTTCCACGGAGGAACACAATGGGAAGCAACCAGCAACTCGAAATCGACCAAATATGGGAGCAGTTCCACAAAACTCATGGTGACCAATTCCGTAATCGGCTCATGGAGCATTACAGGCACCTGGTAAAATATGCAGCTGAACGTGTACACAGCAAATTACCCAGTAAAGTAGAATTAGACGACCTTATCAGTGCCGGTACTTTTGGCTTAATGGATGCTATAGAAGCTTATGATCCTGAAAGAGGCGTCAAGTTTGAGACGTATTGTCTGCCCCGTATAAAGGGTTCTATCCTTGATGAGTTGAGGAGTATGGATTGGGTGCCGCGATTAGTCCGCACCCGGGCACACCAGCTTACAAGGGCCACACAATCACTTGAGGCATCTCTGGGGCGAAAACCAACAATAAAAGAAACTGCTGAAAAACTGAATATGAACATGGAGGAGTTTAACAGGCTTCGGCGAGATGCCAGTGCTGTAAACGTAGTCTCATTGAACACTCAATATGGCGAAGGAGACGGCGAAAAGGATATTCGCGAAATAGACATCATCAAAGATCAAAAAAGCGATGCACCTCCGATCGAGGCTCAAAAGCGAGACCTGAAAAACTTGCTTACCAAAGGCCTGACTCGTGCCGAACGGCTTATTGTTGTCTTGTATTACTACGAAGAGATGACAATGAAGGAAATTGGCACAACGCTGGATCTATCTGAGTCACGCGTTTCACAAATGCACTCATCCATTGTCCAGCGTCTAAAAGCCCAGTTGGACAGCAGAAAAAAGGAATTTGCGATATAAACCTCAATTTAGTACTTAAACGACCCGGAATTGCATAACCGGCCACCTATCTGTATCATTCCTTTTTTATTAAATTTAACAAACAATATTGTTTTGGGTCGCCAACGTGGGTATACTAAAGCGATATTTTTGCAAGGAATAGTACAATGAGATTTACGAAAATGCATGGCCTTGGCAATGATTATGTTTATGTCAATTGTTTCAAGGAAAAGGTTGAGAATCCCGCTGAACTGGCACAGATCATAAGCGACCGGCATCGGGGCATTGGTTCTGATGGCCTGATTCTCATAGGCTCGTCACAAACAGCCGATGTGCGGATGCGTATCTTCAACGCAGACGGCTCAGAAGCGGAGATGTGCGGAAATGGTATACGCTGTGTGGCAAAATACGCCTTTGAACATAAACTGGCCGAAGCCGGTGGAGCTATTTCAGTGCCGGGCCAGCCGCCCTTCCCTGCCTCACTGAACATTGAAACCGGCAATGGAGTCCTTACAGTGGGATTGGATACCGACGACAACAATAAAGTACAAAACGTGTGTGTCGACATGGGTCAGCCCAAAATGTCAGCCAAAGATATTCCGGTCGATTTGCCTGTCAAAGAAATGATCGAACAGCCAATGATGTTTCAAAATCGGGCATTTGTAATGACATGCGTATCAATGGGCAATCCACACGCTGTCTTTTTCTGCAATGACCTTTCAGCAGTCGACGTGGAAAAGTTTGGGCCAATAATTGAAAACCACAGCATTTTCCCAAACCGGATAAACGTACATTTTGTTCAGGTTGATAACTCTGCTGAATTTACCATGCGGACGTGGGAGCGAGGCAGTGGAATAACGATGGCCTGCGGCAGTGGTGCCTGCGCATGCTGTGTAGCGGCAGTGCTTACCGGCCGATGCCAGCGAATATGCAAGGCAAATTTGCCGGGAGGCGACCTGAATTTGAACTGGTGCGAAGAAGATAACAATGTCTATATGACCGGACCGGCCGTGGAAGTCTTTGAGGGCGTCTGGCCGAAAAAGTAATTCTTACATGACAAGCTTCAAGGGCTGACAGAATTCCAGTGCCACGCCGGACCTGGCAGATGGCATTTCGGTACCTGTGCAAGAACCGCTGATGGTATCAATCCTCAAAATCCTGCCAAGACCTGACATACTGCCTCCAAATTCTAGCAGACCGGACGTCGGAGGTATTGACAATTCCACTTTTAACAGGCTGCCCGGCTTAAATACATCGGCTCCGGTCTCAAAATATAAACCTCCGGAGCCTACATTCACTGTGCTGCCGGTATTGGATTTCTTTATAGTCGAATCAGCTTCAACATACGACAAATCAAGCTTTATTGGCAATCTTTTGTACTTTCGTTTATAGGACCTACCCATCTGCCTCCCTGCATAACTGTCGGTATTCAAAAATTATGAGCAAATAATACATAGGTTTATGTACGATAAAGCAAATATCATTCCAAAAAACGGACAAAAAGATACCCCATTTTTACTTTTGCAAATACTTATCTGACATAAGGTTGGGCACAATTTGTAGGGGTAGTACCGTCTGCGAATGATAAAATAAACAAAAACAGTATTAAAATGTTGAAAAATGACAACGCCCAAAAATGATTTTAAGAACTGAGGGATTCATATCAGTATGCTTAGCTGTTTATTCTATAAAACGTTACGTTTCTTACTAAATATGCTGCTCTTTCGTTCCGAAAAAAGAACAAGTATGTTGTTTTTTAGCAACATCCGTATTGCCCAATATGGCCACAGGGGTTTTTATTCAAAATATGGCGGTTCATCAGAATCAAAAATCAGACAAGCCGGCGGGAAACGGTAGTCGAGAAAAGACCGACGCCAAAAATGACCAGATAATATTTGGGCCGCTTGGCAAATCAATCATTCAATCATTACCGATAGGAGTGATTGTTTTCGACTCGGATTTGAAGATTACTGAGGCCAATTCCCAGGCAGCAAAGCTAATCAAAGTAGGTAGCTACATTAATGAATCTCTGGCAAAAGGAGCAGAAAATCCCGACGAGGCTGAGCCTGGGTGGACCGAACAATTAAAATCCGTTGTCTCAGAAGGAAATACCTTTGAGTTTGACGATATAAATTACTCATTAAACGGGAAAACAAAACTTTTACAAATCATTTGCATGCCTCTTAAGAAGCCCCATACAGTCCAAATCCTTGGTGGAACCGTTATAATTGAAGACATAACAGAAAAGGTCAATGTCCAAAAACAGTTGGCCAACGCCGAAAAGCTGGCAACTGTAGGCAAACTCGTTTCCAAAGTAGCCCATGAATTAAATAATCCTATGGACGGGATACTGCGGTATCTTAATCTTGCGATTAGAATTATTGAGGACAAAAAACTCGAAAAACCAAAAGAGTACCTCGCTCAGTGTCGGCAGGGGCTTATGAGAATGGTTCAAATCGTAAGCGAACTTTTGGAATTCTCCCGCAGTACATACGCATCGTTGGAATATGTCGAATTAGAGCACATTATAGAAGATGCCTTAAGGACAATGGATGTGAGAGCGGAAAAATGCAATATTCAGGTATCGAGAAACTATAGCCGCGGCATACCACAAATAAAAAATGGCAACCTCTTTCAGGTGTTCTGTAACCTTGTAAAGAATGCCCTTGAATCAATGCCGACAGGCGGTCAGCTTAGCATATCAACCCGGCTGGCAGCGGACAATAACGCCGTTATCGAGTTTCGTGACACTGGAACAGGTTTGCCGACAGAGCATACCGACGCTATATTCGAGCCATTTTTCACTACAAAAGACAGAGGTACAGGATTGGGATTAGCAATATGTAAGGACATAGTCGAAAGATATCATGGTCGAATAACAGCTGAAAATGCTTCCGGAGGCGGAAGTATATTCACGGTATATCTGCCGATAGCAAGTGGTCCATAAAAAATAAACACCGGTGAGGATATCTCGATGATAGAAAAGAACATTCTTGTTATAGATGATGATAGAATCATACTGGACTCGTTGTGTGAGTTTTTGTCACTCGAAGGATTTCAAACCAACGGCACCGAAAGTATAAAGAGCGCCCTGGCTGAACTGGAAAAGCACAGCTATTCCCTTGTCATAACGGACGTGAACTTACCTGATGGAGATGGACTGGAACTATTAGAAATAATCAAACAAGAGCATCCTCAAACGGTAGCCATTGTTATAACCGGCTACGGCACGATTGAAAGCGCCGTAAAGGCAATTAAGCAGGGCGCGTACGATTACCTTACGAAGCCGATCTCAGATGACGATTTGCGGATGGCCGTAAAAAGGGCCATCAAACAGCAATCGCTCATGATTGAAAATGAAAGTCTGCGATTGCAACTCCAACAGAAATACAGTCTGGAGAACATTATCAGCCACGACTACAAGATGGCGAAAATATTCGACCTCGTCGAAGCCGTTGCCGACAGCAATACCACAATTCTTATGGCCGGCCCTTCGGGCACCGGTAAAAGTATGCTGGCAAGAGCGATACATCATCGCTCAAGCCGACACAACAAGCCGTTTGTGGAGGTAAGCTGCGGCGCGCTTCCGGAGACACTGCTCGAAAGCGAACTATTCGGCCATGTCAAGGGAGCATTCACCGGTGCAGTAAAAAACAAGGAAGGCAAATTCCTGGCCGCTCATGGAGGCACAATTTTTCTCGACGAGATTTCCAACGCTTCACCGGCCCTTCAAGTAAAACTTCTGCGGGTCCTCGAGGACAGACAATTTGAGCCGGTCGGAAGCAATAAGACAAAAACCGTCGATACAAGAATTATAACCGCATCCAACCGTGATCTCGCAGACGAGGTAAAGAAGGGCCGATTCCGGGAAGATTTGTATTACCGGATAAACGTTGTGACAATAAACCTGCCCCCTTTATGTGAGAGAGTCGGTGACGTTTGGCTACTTGCAAAGCATTTTTTGCGCATGTACTGTGCACAGCACAATAAACAAAGACTTGGTATTACTGATGAGATGCTGGAGTATCTTGAGCGTTACTCCTGGCCCGGCAATGTCCGCGAACTGGAAAACGTAATTGAGCGTGCGGTATTGCTAAGTAAAGACAAGTTCATTGGCCCGGATGACTTGCCGAATGCAATCAAACAAGCACAAGGCCCACAGAAAAAAACATATCAGCCGAAGAGCTTGAAAGAGGCGTTGGCCGGGCCGGAGAAAGAGCTTATCCGTCAGGCGCTTGAAGCAAATCACTGGAACAGACAGGAAACTGCGAAAGCACTTAAGATAAATCGCACAACTCTCTTTAAAAAAATGAAACACTACGGCCTCTACGACGAAGCTGAAAGATTAGGCCTGACCTGAGCAATTGAATACTGAATACCAACGATTGAAAAGGTAACAGTAAATAATCAATCGCCGATTGCAAAGGTATTTATTAAAAAACCCCTGCTTTGAGGAGGAGAGAGGGGAGAAAGCGATAAAGCAGGGGTTCATTGAAAACTTTGGTAATTATGGTCATCTTTGTACTTATGTCAAGAATATATTACTACAAATAGCCAATCAAAAATCGCGTTCTCCTTGCTCAGAATCCCATTATTTTCAGATTCACACTTTAATGAATGTTTTCTTGCGATACATCCAGAAAAGGATTAGCCAAACAAGGGCAAACCCGGCAACTGCATGTATAAAATCCTTCCACGGGCCGACGAATTTGTCCAGACCTTCCACGAAAACGCTTGCGACTGAGCGAAAATTGACAAGGTGGGTAAGCATGTATACGAAAATGGCATTTGTACCAATGACCACGAAACCATAGGCCCACTTCTTCAAGCCCCAAACGTCTATCACAAGATAGAACACTGCCAGGAGCAGATAGCTGAGGCCCGCAGCGAAAAGAACAAATGAACTCGTCCACAGTCGTTTTACGATGGGGAATAAGCCGAAATAGAATTGACCAATCCCGAAGAACCAGCCGCCCCACAAAGAGCCGATTACAAGAGTCCCAAGACCCAAAGCAGCAAGGAGATAGACCTTTCTGTAATTGTCAATATTCGAACGCAACAGGTGCCCCGCAAATACTCCAAACATGACGGTGCAGGCGAATGTCATACTGCTTAGTATCCAGGTGTAGTTGAGACCATCGTCATAGGGTTCGAGTATATACCAGTCAATATAAGCCGCGAGGTTTGCATTCTCGTCAAGGCGGTCCGCAATCCGGCCGGGGAATGGAACGAGCATCATCAGGGCCCAGAACAAAAGCAGCAGGAGCACGGTTGTTACTATCTGCCAACGGAGACGCAGATTAAGGATAATAATTGCGGAAATTAGATAGCCCGCTGCGATGGCCTGCAGCGTGTTGCAGTAAATCTTCAGCCTTGAAAGGTCGAGTTTAAGCAGGTCGCCCTGTGCAATCATGCCGAGGACAAAGAGAATCACGCTCCGCAGTATAATGTGTCTGTAGAGTTTGTACTTACTGTCGCCGCATTCGAGGCGCTTGTTAAATGAGAACGGCATAACAACACCGACGATGAACAAAAACAACGGCATAATCAGGTCTTCAAAAACAAAACCCTCCCACTCAACATGCGTGAGCTGAATCTTGAGAAAAGCAGTGGTGGGATTATTCAGTGCCGCGTGCAGGCCGTCGAAGATGTACCAGCCGCCGATTATCCAGAACATATCGAAGCCGCGAAGTGCATCAATGGACATCACCCGGCCGGCCAGTGGGGCTTTGGATTTCTGGGCCGTTATTTCTGTTTCCTGCAATTCCGTCATTTGTATTCCCGCTGAACAGCGATACCGTTCACACTTTCATGCGAAAAATGCCCGGGACTGGAGTCGAACCAGCACGAGCCGAAGCTCACTAGCCCCTCAAGCTAGCGCGTCTGCCTATTCCGCCACCCGGGCTTTATAATAAGTTGCTGATTATTAATTATTGTTTGCTGACTGTCAATCTTGAATTCAGAAACCGGGGTAACATTAATCCATTGGATTATCCGCCAATAAAGTCTACTTAAATTAGGCATAAAGCCTGAGAGAAGTAATGAAATAACTATAAATAAACTGTTTTCACGAGGATTTTTTTTATTTTTCTGATTATTTCCCGCTGATTTTCATGCAAATCCCTAAAAAAAAGCTATCATCCCTGTTTTTGAAAGTCAAAAAATATTAGGATTTTAATAAATTTATCCAAATTATTCTTGA
Source organism: Phycisphaerae bacterium (assembly GCA_011776225.1). Classification (GTDB taxonomy): domain Bacteria; phylum Planctomycetota; class Phycisphaerae; order Sedimentisphaerales; family Anaerobacaceae; genus CS2-K091. The sequence goes on along the minus strand of JAABXR010000057.1, from coordinate 22,196 downwards.
CATATGCGCAATATGTGCTAATATTTATGATTATGGCAAAGAAACTACTTTCAACATCCTGTCCTTCCTGCGGCCTGCCCATGCAGACGATAGCTATGTCATGCACGGCATGCGGAGTCAAAATCGAGGGCAATTTCAGTCAGACCTTCTTTAACAAACTCTCTCCCGAAGACCAGAAATTCCTCGAACAATATCTACTGGCAGGATTCAGCATCAAGACACTGGAGCAAAAAGGCTCACTCGGATATGCGGCGATACGCTCCAGATTGGACAGGTTAATTGCAAATTACAAAGTACTAAAGAAAATGGATGCTCAGAAAAAGGCTATTCTGGAGCAATTAAGAAAAGATCAGATAAGTGTTGGTGAGGCAAAAGAGAAGCTGGAAAAATTGTCAGGAGATTAAGAAATGGCAAATGCACTAAACATATCATCAGAAGAGGAACTGTTGCAACTTCGCGATGAAGGCAAGATCAGCGAGGCAGAATATAATGACCTTCTCGGCACAATGAGCATATCTATACCGGGTGAACCACGGGAACCTGCAACACAATCGGACATGGAAAGATCGAAGCGCAGATTAGGCAAGATTTCCTTTTTCCTGTTGTTGGCCGGCATTGTCCTGCCGGCTGTAGGTTTTTTTGTTTGTTCTGCAGCCACAAGCTGGGGGGAAATGGATGTCATTTTCAACGGATGTCTTGTCGCCCTTGTACTTCTTGAGATACTGGCATTTGTATTCGGTGTTATTTCCTGGCCGGATGTCTTTGGCAAGGCTACGGTTGCAACTGTTTCGGCTCTCGCTGTACTATGGGTTTTGTACCACGTCTTACTGATTCTTGACGTGCTTTCCGTTAGGTAAGGTTAAATGGGGCCCTCTCAGGAGATTGAAAAATGGAGAATGTATCAAATATATCTTCGGAAGAAGAACTTCTACAGCTTAGAAACGAAGGCAAGATAAGCGAAACTGAATACGCCGAACTTCGTGAGACGCTGCAAAAAGCGGCAAAAGTAGATATTGGAGAAGGTGGTAAGGATAATCTTAAGCCGGCTCGAACATCCGGTCTGGCGATTGCATCTCTGGTCTTTTCGTTTATTGTGCCATTTGGCTGTATCCCCGCAATAGTCTGCGGGCACATAGCTCTAAGAAAAATACGAAAAGAACCCACAGTTAAAGGTTATGGCCTGGCCTTAGCGGGATTGATAATCGGATATGTCGGTCTTTGCCTTTTATTCGTACCGGTTACTCTTATCTTTCTCCTTTTTGGCTGGAGAACACGGTCATATGAAACGAGGAAAGAAATTGCTATGGTCGAGTTGCATAATGCAAAAATAGAAATCGCCACAGGTGAGTTGAAACATTATTCTCTCGACAGTATGGAAGGGATTTTAGATCAGGATAAAGTTATATTAGACAAACAAATCTCAAGCGATGGCAATGGCTCTCTGCGAATTGAAGCAACAGAGACCACAACCGTCCGCTTATTTGAAACCGGCGACATTGATATAGAGGACGCCCGTTTAATTTATCAGGCCCGTGTGCGAACAGAAAACGTAGAAGGTCAGGTCTACCAGGAAATACGGTGTCGTTTCTCCAGCCCGGGATTCCCCGGCATAGCAGAGTCTTTCTCAAAAGGACTAATGAATCCGCTCAGCGGCTCTACGCATTGGACAACACTTCAGACGCCATTCTTACTGCAAAAGGGAGAAAATCCCGACAACGTAAAACTCAATCTCGTCATAGAGGGCAAGGGCACGGTCTGGATTGATGACATTCGCCTGGTAAAAGGCCCATTGAAAAATTAAAGATATAATCTCGGATAATCACAATTTGAGCCAATTAGCATGCAGGTAGAGAGATAATCTTCAGTGAAAAGCAAACTATTCTATCTCTGGTTGTTGCCACTATTGTGGAGTATATTCACCGCAATTTCTTTCTTCTATTCCGGGGATGAACATGCACTCTTTGCTTACGGTTCATTAGCCGGTACGTGGATATGTTTCCTGTATGAGTTCAACACAATTGAGCAGGCACTTATCCCGGTCCTGACGATAGGGGCGGTTATTCTTGCACTCATCGGCCTCTTATTAGATTGGCTCCGTGTCAAAAAGAGACTATGGCTTATTGTGTTTGTTCTTATTGCTGTATTGCTATTCATTTTTCAATTTAGTATGTACGGCTCAATAGAGCGCATTCGTGGAAAACATGGCTATGTCCTGGGTCTGGTAATCGTGGCGTGTAATTTGGGCGTCTATGGCGCGATTATGTTCTCGGTTTCTGTGACCTTGTTGGGGCGCCTGATAGGATTAGTCAGGAGAGCACCTGTTAACTAAAATCGGCCGATGAAATAAAACAACAGCAGAAACAACTATTTAGCTCTTTGCCCGTCATAAAGTAAAATCTGCAAGCGCTGGCAAAATGTAAAGCCGGTGCATTTGCACAACTCTGCTACCATTGGGGATTTGGCCAACAGTTCATCTCTCGTAGCCGCCTGAGGCATCAACATCACCTTTTGTGAATCGACGTTTCCTATTTTCTCCAGAGTTTGCTGTATTTCCGGCAAATCGGCTTCCGAATCCACGACGAATTTCAACTGATATTCGTAATTATCAATCAACTCGCGCAGAACGGCTACATCCAATCTCGAATCCTCGTGAATCGCCGCAAGTTCCGGATCGGTCGGTGTCGAATTACTCAACTTCGGGCTGATACTCATTAAATCACAGGGAATATCTGATATGAATGCAATTCCTGCGGTTTCAATAGTGATATGTTTGCCGGATGCTTTGAGAGTCTGCGCCAGCAGAATCAGGTCAGAATTTATCATCGGCTCGCCGCCGGTTATCACGACGGATTTGGATGGCCACTGCTGAACAATCTGCTCGATTTTCTCAATGCTGTAGTGGGCCCCTGCCGTTTGGTCCCAGGCATATTTTGTATCGCACCATCGACAATATAGAGGACAGCCTGACAGACGAATAAACACACTTGGGGCCCCTGTCAGGAAACCCTCACCCTGCAAAGAATAGAAAATCTCGTTTACTCTCATTTTGTGTACTCAATTGGATCTTTGAGGCATGCATCGGCAAAACCTTTTAACCTTAATCTGCAGGAATCGCACCGACCGCAGCTTTTGCTCTGCTCGTCCGGATCATAGCAACTATGGGTCAGTGAATAATCGACACCGAGTTTGGTACCCGTAAGTATAATCTGGGCCTTTGTCATATCAATAATCGGAGTATTGATACGGTATTGGCCCCTGCCCTCAACAGCCGCTGCAGTGGCCAGGTTAGCAGTCTTCTCAAAAGCAGCTATGAATTCAGCCCGGCAGTCGGGATAACCGCTGTAGTCGGTCGTGTTGACACCAATAAAGATATCAAATGCACCTAATACTTCCGCCCAGGCAAGAGCATAACTTAAAAATATGGTGTTGCGCGCAGGCACATAGGTTTGCGGGATTTGATTGGGAGTATCCAATTTGGTCCTGTCTTTTGGCACTTCAATGGATAAATCGGTAAGCGCTGAACCGCCAAACTGACCCAAATCAATATCAATTACGCGATGCTCGGCCACCGCTAAAGAACGAGCTATTTTCTTTGCGGCCTCGATTTCACGTTGATGCCGTTGGCCATAACAAAAAGTCAGGGCATAGCACCGGAAGCCTTCACTGCGGGCAATGGCCAGCGTTGTCGCTGAATCAATCCCGCCGCTTAGCAAAACTACCGCTTCTTTGTCTGCCAACGGTCAACTCCATCAAAAAGTATACATATAACTTTTCCCGTCTCATATTTTATGTGGTTACCGCCCTTTCGGCCAGGGATAGGCATTTGAGCCGGCTTGTTTGTCGTATGGTCCTTTTGGTAATGTCTTTTGCCATTTCAGCAGCTTTTCAGAAAGTTTCTTCACAATATCGGGATGCTTGTCCGCGACATTGTCCAGTTCTGTCGGGTCCTTGGGAATATCATATAACTCAATTCGACTGCGGTCAGGATTCATCAACAATTTCCACTTTCCATCGCGAATGGCCAACATCGGGCACTTATGGGCCATATCGCCGAAGACTCGGAACCGCCACTCCCACATTAAAGACCTGGTTCGATGTTTGGCCTTGCCCAGTAATGCAGCCGACATATCTTCGCCGTCAGGCTTGATATTTCCTCCAAGTTTAACGCCGGCTAAACTGCAAACAGTGGGAAGCCAATCGACACCTGCAACGATACTTGTATCATCCACCTTACCGGCAGGAACATGACCGGGCCAGCGGACGATAAAGGGCATACGGATACCGCCTTCATATATGCTTCGTTTTCTTCCACGGAAAGGCCCCGCACTGCCAATACCACTATGGACGGCATTGCCAATATCAAAATCTTCAGGACCATTGTCGCTGGAAAAAGCAATAATGGTATTATCAGCCAGGCCCATCTCGTCAATCTTCCTAACCAGCCGGCCGATTTGTTGGTCAAGGTCGGTTACCGAGGCATAATATATCTGTTTTGCGCCCTTGTACGGCACACCGCGGGGAGCATATCGCTGGTATGGTTTCATCTGCTCATCGGTGGGATGGAGAGTAGCGTGAGGCACGAGGGTCCATACGTTTACATAGAAAGGTTTGTCGCGGTTGTTTTCGATAAACTCAATGGTCTTATCAACCATCTTGGCGGTGGATTTCGCCCTGAAATATGGATCGTTTGTGCCTTCCATCTGCGGCCCTGAAGATGTTCTGGTACTGTGCTCGTCGATGCCGTATTCGCCCGGCGTCGGAGCACCTGTGCCGGAGCCGAGATGCCACTTCCCGAAATGCCCGGTTATATAGCCGGCATCCTTAAGCAATTTTGTTACTGTAGGAACTTTGGGATCGAGCCAATTCGGCATGGCGCGGGCCTTGTTTTGCTTATGCGTTGCGAAATGGCCGTGAATACCGTGACGTGCAGGGAAATGACTGGTCATAATTGCCGCCCGTGAAGGTGAACAGACCGAGCCGCTGACATAAAACTGAGTGAAAAGTGTCCCCTTTTTAGCCAGCTCATCCAGATTTGGAGTTTTAATCTGGCGATTGCCGTAACAGCCGAGGTCACCCCAGCCAAGGTCGTCGGCGAAAATAAAAACAAAATTCGGTTTCCTGCTCTTTGCCGTATTTTTCCCGGCAAAGGCCCGAACCGGCAAAGCAGAAACTGCAGCCGTACCCACAGCTTTTAGGAACCGGCGCCTGCTGAAAATCATAGTATTAGATACCATAAACTATCCTCCAATTTTCACTTCCGGGTGCTTTCGCAACATAAAGTGATTGTTAAGAAATTTACAACCGTTCCATTTTACCGATTTTGCAAGGTCCTGTCAAAACACGATGAAAGCAATTAACGCTGGTCCTGAACAAAACGGCTTTTTTAATTTTTGTCATTGATTATCGCTTGTCCCGGCTCGGAATCCTGATTATAATAGCATTGTAGGATACCTATGAGAGGCTCGGAAATGGACAACCAAACAAAACTGGAGCTGTTCGATAATCCAAATCCTGAGCGGGATTACGTCATCACAATCAACTGTCCCGAATTTACAAGTGTTTGTCCTCGGACAGGCCAGCCGGACTTCGGCGAGATCATAATCGAATACCGCCCCGACAAGCTTTGTATCGAGCTAAAGAGCCTGAAGTTTTATATGCAAAGCTACCGCAATAAGGGCATTTTTTATGAAGCCCTGACAAACGACATACTGAATGATTTATCCGGTGCCTGTAAACCACGCTGGATGAAGGTTACTTCTCGATTCAGACCTCGCGGCGGAATGACCGCCGAAGTAGTTGCAGAATATAAACCGGATTAATAAACGAAGGTTTTGTCAAAGGTGATAAAATGGCGATAGTATTTCATTGTGAACACTGCGGCAAAAAAGTGGAAGCATCAGACGGTTCCGGCGGTAAAAGGGCCAAATGCCCGGCATGCCATAACAAAGTGTATATTCCCAACCTGGATTCCGGTGAAGAACTTAAACTTGCTCCGATAAATGGAGAGGAAGAAGAAAAGCAAAAAGAACTGATGAACGAAACATACAATCTCACACAGGAGATTTTGCTTGAGCGGGACGTCCCGGACGGTCCGTCCGGCAGCGGCAGGCCGGCAATAGAAATAAGCGAAAAGGAGCTGACGAAAAACATAATTCTGTACCTTAGACAAATGGCAAACGGAGACCTGGACGACGCTACAAGAACGGCCGAATCGATTGCTCCTTACGGCCGCCAGGCGATTATGATTCTTGACAAAATCGCCGTCAGTGAAATGCCGGAGCCGGAATTGGCTGATGTCCCGCCACAGGTGCTTTCAGGTCTGATAAGAAATCTCCGCACCCGAATAAGTTAAGCGAGAAAAAACTTTTTGAAGCCGGCTTAAACGTCCCAATAAAAACCCCCAATCTGTAAATCCACCACGATTTTTTCGGTCCACAAAATTTGATGGTCCGCCCATATCCCTCTAATTTGGCTGCAATGAAGATACTTCCTATATTTTATGTAGAAACGCAGTAACAACTTGATTTAACCTCATTTACAACTTGGAGAAACTTGGTATATGTCCAGCGATACGACTGTAGTGCATGTTACCCATGAGGCCGTGGGGAAGATTGGCGGTATAGGCGCTGTCCTGCAGGGTCTGTTCACATGCAATTCCTATCTTGACAAAATCAACCGCTCTATCATCATCGGCCCGTTGTTTACCATTGAAGGTTCCGTTTCGGAACGTCTTGGCGAGGACGGCGAAGTACTTTATTCGTCTATAGACGGATTTGTGAACACGGAATACGCTCAGGCTTTTCATAAGATTGAGAACCTCTTCAATACGGGTATAGTCTACGGTAGACGAACGTTTGTTGACGAGCAGACAGGCATAACAAACTCGCCCGAGGTACTGCTCATCGATGTAAAATACGTGAACAAGGGATTGGTCAACGAATTCAAAAAACGCATGTTCGAGGAATTCGGCGTCCAGAGCCTTCATTACGAGCACCTGTGGGAGTATGAGCAATATATCAGGTTGGCGCCTGTGGCGATGGCAGTGTTGAAAGCAATCGGTGCAGCTACCGAATCGACAACCGTTATTGCCCACGAATTTATGGGGATGCCGACGGCACTGGCGGCCATTCTCGATCAATCCTGTGATTATAAAACAGTTTTTTACGCTCACGAAGTTGCCACGATGCGGCGTATTGTGGAAGAACATCCCGGACACGATACGATGTTCTATAATGTTATCGAACAGGCCCACGAAGACAAGGTTTATGTCAACGAGGTGTTCGGCAGCCAGGATTCCTATTTCAAACACCCTCTGATAGAAGCATCGAAATACTGCGATTGTATATGTGCGGTCGGTGATTATGTTCTCCGGGAGCTTCAGTTTCTGGGGCCGGAATTCGAAAGGGCCTGTATCGACATAGTCTATAACGGCATACCGGCATATCAAATCAGCACCGCTGATAAACTCGCATCGAAGGCAAAGCTGCAGCAATATTGTGCCAATCTGCTGGGATACAAGCCTGATTATGTCTTCACTCACGTTACCAGGCTGGTCAGAAGCAAAGGCCTGTGGCGTGACCTGCGCGTGCTTGAACATATTGAAAAAGAGTTTCGAAAACAGGGCAAAACCGGGGTGCTGTTTTTGCTTTCCACGGAAGTAAGCCGGCGACGAAGCAGCGATATCGAGAAAATGGAATCGGATTATAACTGGCCTGTAGCCCACCGTGAGGGCTGGCCTGACCTTTCCGGCGGGGAGGCGGGACTCTATACGGCGATACAGGAATTCAATGCGCGAAGCCGCAATATAAAAATCGTCTTTATCAACCAGTTCGGCTTCGAACCAAGACACTGCGGCAGGAGGATGCCGGAAGATATGGAATTTATGGACATCCGCAAAGGAAGCGACGTGGAATTCGGCCAGAGCATTTACGAGCCGTTCGGCATTTCGCAGTTCGAACCGCTGGCTTTCGGAGGGATATGCGTAGTAAGCAAAGTTTGCGGATGCTCGGGATTCCTGCAGGACGTAGTCGATGTGGACAGCATCCGGAATGTTATTCTCGTCGACTATACCAATCTGGAAACTCAAAACAGCCGTGAAATCGAAGACCTCTTGCAGATTGACCGGTCGGTGCGCAACGGGATAGAGGCAAATGTAAGTGAAAAGGTCGCAAAAGAAGTTATAGCACGCCTGCCGCAAAATGAGTCCGACATTGAGGGCATGATCCAAACCGGCTTTGAAATCGCAAAGAACATGAGCTGGGAAGCGGCAGTTAGTAACTATCTGCTGGTGAGTTTGCAAAAGGCCCTCGACAAACAGCACAGCCATACCATCATACAAACATAGCCATTCAGCAGGCCAATTGTTAATATTCAAACGAAGCATTTGTTCCTCTCGAAATTGGGTTTGTTTGGGTTTGAATTGGGTTCGTTTTGGTGTTTTTTGGGCTAAAATTGGGTTCGTTTTGGGTTTGTTTGGGTTTGTTTGGCTTTGTTTTTTCCTAATTGACCAAGTGTCCATTTGATCGTAATCCTTTGTTAATACTTTATTTACGCACAACTTGACTTTTCGGAATTTGGCTTTGTTTTGCAAAAAAAGTTTATTTTTTCGTACTTGTTCTTTAGTACTGCTTATACCGTAGCTCGTAAGGGAAAATGTAAAACTGTGGAGGCCCTTCGGGCGGATTTTTATTTGCAGCCGGTTAAGAACGGTTTTTATTAGTCGTAAAGATGCACAAAAAGGCGCTTTATTTGTCATTTATGCACCAAAATGTTCGAAAATTTGCCTTTTCAGGCAATTTTGTAAGAGGTAATTGGTTAATGGTAATTAGGTGCTGAATCTTTACTTCAAATCCCCCAATTTAACTTTCCCCGGTTAGATAAAGCTTCGCTATCTCACGGGGCAAGCTACATAACTCTAAATTGTCGTTATTATTATACTAAACGTGGGCGGAATGTTCAATGAATAAAGAACTTTTTTCAAAAAAAAAAAAAATGAACACAGTGCCTATGGCATAAAATTTCACAGATTTTTACGGATTAGCACAGATTCTTCTTAGTCACAAAAAGCAAAAAATGCGCAAAAGATAACAAAAAGGGCTAAAAAGCGTTTTATAAAAGCATAAATAACTGGATTCCGCATCGAGTGCGGAATGACAGATGTGGGTTTGATTCAATTCGGGGCCAGATTTCTCGACTTCGCTGCGCTCCGCTCGAAATGACCAGTAGTGCGGAATGGCTGGTAATACAGCATTTCTACCGTAGGCCGCGATTCGCATCGTGCAGTGTCACGTAGGCCCGTTAGGGCCGGAGTGAGTAAATAGAATGCGAACCGCAGGTAGAAATGCGATTAAGGGGGATTGGAGGATTAGAGCAGTTGGATAGCCGGGAGGTTTTGACAGATGCTTACTATGGAGGTGGCGGAGGGGGTGGCGGAGGTCCAGTAGTTGTGAAACTCCAGAGGTCACCGGTGGTTTTGCCCCACTTATTTACTTCATCAATACGCCAGTAGTACCTCGTCCCTGTATACATTAACCCAGGGTCGAAGGACGTAGCGGTCTGATTACCTACGAACGGAGGCAAACTGGTTCTGCCGAAGTAAACATCGTGTGATATGGCACCAAAACCGGTCGTCCAGCTAAGATCGGCGTTTGTTCCGACATCCGTTGCGCCATCAGCGGGATTCGGATTGTCAGCCTTACCGTACTTAGCTAATTTTCCGCCACCTTCATATATGACTTTAATAACATCTGTGCCCTCGAATACGGTTGCATCTGTTAACTGTGCGGTGATTTTCAACTCGTTTTCACCAATTATGAGGATTCCCTGAACTTGTTCACGGCTAAACTTAGCTATCGCAACTTGCTCTTGCTCATTGATCAAAAGATGCTCAGCTTCAACTTGCTCCTGAAGATAAACACTGTTGGGATTGATGTCAGCAACATTGTAATCTTCGGGAAGCCAGAGAAAGGCTGTAATCCATTTGCCTTTACTCTTTAAACTGATAGTATTTGGAATAATCCTCGCACAGGTTGGTACCGGTTGACTGAACTCCAAGGCTCCCATGTCGATTCGGCCACCCATTATGCGCGGTTTGCCATTGAGGTCTGTTTGAGTATGACCGGAGACGTAGTTAGGATCACCGGTATCGATGCAAGGTGATGCCTCCAACAAATTATAATCTCCATCTACCCAGGAATACCATTCCCATTGACCCGGTACAACAAATAGTGGATCAGCATCAATATTTCCCACTTCCCAATTTAGAATAGAGCCAGTTTCTACATAAACATATTCAGTACCACCTTGAACATCACTAAAGCTGACAGTTATTTCAGAAGGTTGCTGCTCACTATAAAAGGACAAGTATATTTCATGTCCGTAGATGGCTTTATTATTCCACAAGATACAGTTTGTAAGAGTCGGACTGCTGCCTCTATCACTGTAAATCCCACCACCACGCTCTGCTGCGTTGCCCGTGAAGGTGCAATTGTCTACTATCGGGCTGCTGTCGATGTTGTACATTCCGCCACCGAAACGATCAGTCGAGTTGCCGTTGAATATGCAGTTAATTAATATAGGATTTACAGAACCACCAATACCAGCATAACCATTTAGCATTCCTCCTCCTCTCCAACGACCAGAGTTATGACTGAATGTGCAATTAATGAGTATTGGGATGCCGTCTATCACATTGTCTATACCACCACCTCCCATTGCTCCGTTACTCACGAATTTACAGTCAATAACCTGAGGACTGCTGCTCCAGTTGCCCATCCCTCCACCCCATTCTGCGCAGTTCCAAGTGAAAGTGCAATTTGTCACTGTTGGATTTCCATCCTTGTTGTACATCCCAGCACCTAATGCGCTATTATAACCTGCTGTAATCGTGAAGCCATCGAGGATCGCATTTGCATCAACATAGCTGCCGGTAACCACATGTATGCTGTTATCGTAACGACTTTGCTCTCTCCACATATCAGCGGGATTTGTAAGTTTGATGTCATCGCCAGCGAGGTCACCGCTGAGGATGGTTATATTCTCCTCAATATCCCGTACATTGGGATTTACTTCACGGAAGCCAGCGTAGCCGCCCTTAATAGCCACATCATTCTTGAGCTGGAATGTGGCTGTTTTGTCGCCGGGTGTGATTCCGGCGCATTGGTCGGGATTGTAGATGCCCTCGGCCACGCAGATCATATCGCCTGATTGTGCAGCAGCCAGCGCATCCTGCAAGTAGTTATAAGCATCTTCCCAGGATGAGCCGTCGTTTACACCGGGTGCGTCGTCGTCAACGTAGATAATTTTTCCTGCGAAGGTCGGGATTGAAGTCAGAAAGACGAATGCCACTATAAGCGGCGTGATTATGCGATTTGTTCCCGCACTCATTTTTACCCTCATAGTTAATAAACTTTACAAATACCAATATACCAAATTTAGATGTCGGAAGCAAGAAAATACGGTCAAAACTTGGTCGGATTTCGACTTTTTAGCCAAAAAATAAAGAAGATAAAAAAAAGATTTTCCTGGATCCCTGCCCCATGCTTCGCCAAGGCTTCGCAGGGCCAAGGCTACGACTTGAAGTGACTGGCGCCGGATCCCTGCCTACTGCCCCCCATCAGGTAAGGGGCAAGCTAAGAATTGCATTGCAGAGAATATGATTTGCGGCTATACTTTTTGGACGTTTGGCCGGTGATTTTTGTTATAAACAGTTGACCACCATTGAAGTTACCGGGCATGAGAAAGTCGCTTGAGAAGTGTGATAAGTATGCATAGTAGTTTTTTTTGCTTAGGAGGTCAAATATGCGTAAAAAAAGAATTGTTCTAAACCGACGGCGGTTTCTTAAAACCGCGGTTCAGGCCGGAGTATGCCTTGCCGTGCCTCAATTTATTCCGGGGACGGCCTTAGGCAAGAACGGCAGTGTGGCCCCCAGCGAACGGATAACGCTGGGCGCCATTGGAATCGGCAATCGCGGCCGTTACGTGCTGGGCTGCTTCTTACGGGAGCCTGATTTGCGGTGCATTGCCGTCTGTGACGTACGCGGCGACAACCGCAAGCGTGCCAAGGATCAGGTCGATGCCATCAACGGTGACAAGGAGTGCGCGACGTACATCGACATGCGCGAGCTGCTGGCGCGGGACGATATCGACGCCGTGCTGATAGCGACCGGCCCGAACTGGCACGCGACGGCCGCTACGATGGCGGCAAAGGCAGGCAAAGACGTTTACTGCGAGAAGCCCTGCACGAAGAACATCGCCCAGAGCTTCTTACTTGCGGATGTTTTTCGCCGGACGGGCCGGGTGTTCCAGGCCGGGACGCAACGCCGGAGCCTGCCCAACTTCGCATATGCAGTCGAACTTGCCAGGACGGGCAAACTGGGTCCGCTGGAGACGCTACACGCTCACCCCGGCGGCCTGGGAACAAAGATGAGCGGCTGGATGCCGGCCGAATCCGAACCGCCCCGAGAGCAGGTGGACTGGGACCTGTACCTCGGCCCGGCGGCCTGGCGACCCTACACCCGCAAGCTTATGAATGCCTTCCACTTCGAAAAAGGCGGTGGTCTGGTAGGCGGAGGGTGCCTGGAATGGGGCTCACACTGCGTCGATATTTGCCAGTGGGCGAACGACGCCGACGACACGGCTCCCGTGGAGTACGAGCCGGTGGGCAACCAGTTACATGCCCGCTATGCCAACGGCGTCAAACTCGTCATGCGTAACGACGGATGGCTGCCGCTGGGTTCGTGTCCGGTCCGTTTCGAAGGCAAGACCGGCTGGATTGAGACGGGCGACAACGCGGAATTCGAGGCGAGTTCACAATCGCTGCTGCTTCGCAGAGGAACCAAGATACCGGGCTACCCCGCCGACTTCCACGTGCGTGACTTCCTTGATTGTGTCAAGACGCGGGCCCTTACCCGAGCCAACGCCGTCGCGGCGTGCTGGGCGCATGTCGCCTGTCACGCGGCCAACATCGCCCTGTTCCTTAATCGCAAGGTCACGTATGACCCGAAGAAGAACGAATTCCCCGGCGACGAACATGCCAACCGGCTGCGTTCAGAGGCCCTGCGGGAACCGTGGCGAATATAGTGCCGGATATCTGGAAGGAAACTACTCAAACTAAGAGGACAATCATGATAATCAATAAACGATACTTGTGTTGGTGCATTGCTCTTTTGACAGCCGTATTGTGGACGGGAGCCTTTGCACAGAATCAGCCCGCTGAAGGGTACAAAGAAAGTGACCTGATACGTGTTCTGCAATCCGACGCGGCCAAGGGCGACAAAGCCATCACCTGCAAACGACTGGCTATCTACGGCTCCGAGAAATGCGTGCCCGTTGTCGCGCCACTATTGGCGGACAAGGAACTTGCATCGTGGGCGCGGATTGCGCTGGAAGCGATTCCAGGACCTGCGGCCGATACGGCTCTGCGCGATGCGGCATCGGAACTGAAAGGCCGGCTGCTCGTTGGTGTGATCAATTCGATCGGTGTACGCGGTGACGCAAAAGCTGTGGACATACTTACAAATAAGCTGAACGACGACGACATTAGTGTCGCATCGGCCGCTGCCGTGGCGCTGGGACACATCGGCGGCGAAAAGGCAGCCGGGGCACTGACGAAATCGCTGACCAATTCACAGGGCGAAGTTCGTTCAGCCTCAGNNAAGGCAGCAAAGGCACTGACTAAATCGCTGACTGATGCAAAGGGCGAAGTTCGTTCAGCCGCAGCACAAGGGTGCATTCTGTGCGCCGAGCAGTTCATGACACAAAACAAGACAGCCGATGCCGTCAAGCTGTACGACACGGTCCGCCGGGCGGACGTGCCCAATCAGAGACACCTGGAGGCAATCCGGGGCGCTATTCTTGCCCGTCAGTCCGACGGTCTGGAGCTTTTGATAGAGCAGTTGCAATCGGAAGACAAACAGAGATTCGGTATCGGTTTGCGTACGGCCCGCGAGCTTGGCGGCCGTAAGGTGACCGAAGCATTGGCAGTCGAACTGGACCGCCTGAGCCCCGACCGGCGCCCCCTGCTGCTGTTGGCAGTGGCGGACCGTAAAGACCCGGCCGTACTACCGATAGTTAAAAAGACAGCCCAGAGCGGTTCGAAGGACCTTCGCATCACGGCCATCAACATCCTTATTCGCCTGGGCGATGTCTCGTGCGTGCCGGTCCTGCTGAAGGCCGCGACCGAGGACGATACCGAGATGGAAAAAGCAGCTATGGAAACACTGGTCAGATTGCCCGGCAAAGATGTAGATGCCGACCTTTTGGCCCGCCTGCCGCAATCGAAAGGCAAACTGAGGCAGGTTCTTATTGAGTTAGCCGGCCAGAGGCAAATCAACGAGGCCCGCCCTGCTGTTGTCTCAAGCCTTCAAGGTAGTGATGCCGGGATACGTGTCGCGGCTGTACGGACAATCAGCATTATCGGCCAGGACCAGGAGGCGGCCGATCTCGTAAAGCTGCTTGAGAAGACCAAAAGCTCCAGCGAACGGACGGATATCAGAAAGGCCCTTCTGGCGATTAGCGGCCGTTGCGGGGCGAAATGCATTCCACACCTGAAACCCCTGACTGAGAGCCGGGACAACGAGCTCCATATAATCGGCTTGCGCGCGTTGGCCATCATTGGCGGACCCGAAGCGCTGGCGGCCGTCAAGTCCGCCATTGAGACAGCCGAGCCCACAACTCAGGATGAGGCCGTGCGTATCCTGTCGAATTGGCCGTACAACTGGCCTGACGACAGCGAGGCAGGGAAAGCCCTACTGAAGCTGGCCACATCGGCCAAAAAGATGCAGCATCAGGTGCTGGGCGTGCGCGGTTACCTGCAGTACATACGCGGCAATAAGAAACTGGGCAACGACCAAAAGGTGGCCAAAGTCAAGGAAACTCTGTCTCACATCAAGAGGTCCGAAGAAAAGCAGCAGGCCATCGCTGTTTTGGGAGAAGCTCCAAGCGCAAGCTCCCTGGAGTTACTGACGAGCCTCGCAAAGGACTCGGCTGTCGTCGAGGAAGCGTATTCGGCAATGGTGCGAATTGCCGCAAAAGATATCCAGGGAGTTTCCAAAGACCGGCGCCGAGAAGTGCTGCAAACGGTGGTTGCTAAATCCAGAAACAACGGCACAAAGCAGAGAGCACGAAAGGCCCTCCGTGGAATTCGGTAAGCGGGAGTACCGAGGAATGCCTTAGGCAAGATGATAACAGGAGGCCTGATAAGTGATTAAATTGAAAAAACTGTTTTTCGTTGTCAACGCCAAGTCGGTCATTGTGGCGGCGCTGGCGGTGATTTCAACATACTTATGTCGCCGGTTCCACCTGACAGCAGAGTTCCCCTTGACCCTCATAACAACGGCGGTCATCTTTCCGATAGTATTTTCCATAGGCGGAGCATACAAACGTCGAGAAAACGCCCTTCGAGAGTACGGCAGCCTGAAGGCACACGGCAGGGCCGTCTTTTTCGCGGCCCGCGATTGGCCGCAACAATCGGACGAAAAGACAAAAGCCAGGACAAGCACACTACTGGGAGACCTGCTTAAAGCCTGCAGAAAGCTGTTCACCGAGACAATCGACGAAATGCCGGGTAACGAAGAAGCCGTGTATAAGATATTCTCGCAATTGTCAAATCACATCATATCACTTAGAAACGACAAAGGTCTGGCTTCGGGCGAAGCCTCAAGATGCAATCAGTATTTAAGCAAGATGATCATCGCCTTCGAGAGCGTAAAGCACATCTACCAGTACCGTACTCCGCGTGCTCTGCGCCTCTACAGCGATATATTCATTGTCGTGCTGCCCATCCTCTACGGCCCGTATTTCGCCTACATCTCAAAGGATTTCTCAAGGGGATTAGAATACCTCCTGCCAATACTATTTAGCGTCGTTTTGGTGACTCTCGACCAAATACAGGAACACCTTGAGAATCCATTCGACCAAATCGGCGAAGACGATATTGTCATAAACGCCGAGAAATTCGTTTCCAGACTCGAACTCTAATCGGCGTCAATTGGAGGAGTGGTTTATTTTTGCCTGGCCCAGATATCTTTTATGGTTTTCTCCTGGCCGAAGCCGTTGGGTACGGCTTTTGAGGGTGTGTTGGCCCAGTACCA
>JAABXR010000057.1:0-5997 GCA_011776225.1 Phycisphaerae bacterium | reverse complement strand
GCGGATTGGTGAGCGAACCAGCAGATTTCGTCGTATCCCCATATATAATGCATACCGATGTTCTGGCCGGGCCTGCGGCTTGAGCCGAAGTTGTCCAGCTCAACGATATAGGGAAGACTGTCACATTTCCAGCCACTCGGCGTAATGCCGCCTTTGCTGCGGTTGAAGATGCTATCGAGGTAGCCTACCTTCAGGACGCCCTTTTGGGGCTCGTCGACGACCTCATCAATCCGCAGTGGAAAGGAGTGAAAGTCGAACAAGAGCCTGCCGTCATGTACGATGCCGCCGCTGGGGACGTGTGCATCGGCGAGGAGGAAATGGCGTCTGGCGTTTTTAGCCGCGTATTTGCGGACCCTCGCCATCATGTCTCGCCAGCCGCGGTGGTTTGGGTCGCGGTCGTCCATTATCTCGACCTGGCCGAAGTGTATGGCCTCGACTCCTATATCGATATAGCGGGCGGCGAGATAGAAGAACCACATGCGGGTCTCGAGCCTGCTCATATCGGGTACGGATGAGCCGCGGCGCCAGTGATTTACACGGTGACCGTCGGAGTACAGCATCGCTTCATAGTTGAAGTTGCGGTCTACGAAGTCGACGTCAAATTCGTCGAAGACCCACCCGGGCACTTTGAGGGTCTCGACCTGTTTGCTAACTATTTCGAAGGCCGCGGCCTGGAGGACCATATCAGGATCGTCGGCGTGTACTTTTTTTACAATCGGGCGTGCCCGTTCGAGCAGCCCATCGAGGCGACTCTCGCCGCCCCACATGTAGATCGCACGGCCGGCAAACTTGGCGCCGATATTTATGAGCATTCGGATATTGTCGTCGGTGTTGCCCTGCAATTGCTTTTCAACGCGTTCGCCGTTGAGCAACTCGGTAAAAGTAATCGCTCTGGAAAGATAATTCTCGAGGACGTTACGGGAGATTTTACCGTCGAAGGAATAATCGCGTTCTTCGGCCGTCGTGGCGGTTGCGCCGGCCGTGACACTTATAAGCAACACACAAATTAGTACTGATGCTAACATTTTATTTTTCATTTTCTCCTTCTCTCAAAAAAGTGTAATATTCCATACGATCCCCTTTGTTACCCCGAAGCTTGCGCAGCATTTTTCAAACGGTAATCAAATCCCAAAGCCTGTTAAGGGAATAGATGGTTTTTTTCAGGGCGGCCTCGTCCTCCATTTTGCTAAGTTCCCGATCAAAGGGCTCACATTCGACAGGACCATCATACCCAATTTCCACGAGAGCGTTTATAAATCCCTTCAGGTCAATAACCGACGTTGTTACCGGCAGCTTGCGCCGGGTATCAATTTGCTGATTGACCGGTATACCGGCCGGTGCATCGTTAACATGAACGTGGATTACGTCTTTGTTCGATAGCTGAAGGAGTTCTTCTACCGTGCCGTGTGAGGTGTACCAGTGCCAGCTGTCCAGCAGGAGACCTACGTTTCCGGTATCAATCGCCTCTATAAGTTCGGTCATCCCCCGCTGGGTACAGATAAAAGGAAAACGAAAGCGTGCCTGAGATGTTTTGGGGCCAACGAATTCCAGGGCGAACCGGATGTTGCTGTCTCTGAGGACCTTTGCCACTTGGCGTAGACGTTTCCTGTGTCTCTCGAAATTTTTCAGGTATGTTAGTTCATTATGACCGGGAGTAATCCAGGTGACCATGCGATCGATTCCCAACTGCCCTAATAGTTTAACCTGCTCAGGCAGCCGGGCCAGACCTTTCTGAAATTCTTTTTCATCTCTGCGATACTGAACGGGTAAACCGCTCGAACCGTAACGAATTCCCTTTGCTTTCATTGTCTCGACCCAGTCGCGAATCTCAGCGGAGGATTTGTTATGAAATTCACCCGGGTTTGGGGTGATGCTGTCAAAACCATATTTGACGGCATAGTCCAGGGCCTGTTGCTGATTGGCCCTGACACCTATGTGCCAATGTCCGAGATTTTTATAGAATTTGACTTTATTTTTTTTATCCGATGCCAGAGTGTAATGCCGGGCTGAGTAAATGGCCGCAGCCGCCGCAACCGCCGAGCGGCAAAACATACGCCTCGATATTGGGAGTGATTTTATTGTTTCTGGCTCAATCATGACTGTTCCTCCGTTTCCATTTTCAAAACCTGAAAAATTGGTCCCCAGCTAATACGAACTGCATTTCATTAACAACCGCGATAAGAGAAGTATAGCGTGGAAAACAGCCTACGTCAATTCATACCTTCTATTGAGGGGAAAGAGAAACAAGTGGAATTTGCAAGGGAGAATACAGAATTTATTAAGATTTGACTCCACCCCCCTCTTAAGAATTGCAGGGAAAGGCAAAGAGACGTAAGCCGGGATTATTTTCCAGTCAGCCAGTATTTGACAAAAACCGCAAGGTCCAGCATATCGATGGAATTATCGGCAGGAATGCTGATATCACAGTCAGGATTATAGCCGGCGTCCCCATCCTCAGTCAGCCAGGCCAATATAAATATAGCATAGTCGACCATATCCACATCGCACTGGCCGTCGAAATCACCGATGTATGAGCAGGCAAACTCATAGGCACCCATATCAACCACTGGAATTCCATCGTTATCTCCATCCTGCACACGGGGATTGCCGTCCAAATCCGTTTCGTCCGGTTCGGTTATGTAATTCGGATCACCGGCATCAATACAGGGTGAACCGGTGAGCAGGTGATAATCGCCCTCTATCCAGAAATCGTCGTTTGCATCTGCGGGCGTGCTATTTGAGTCCCAGTAGCCCAGATCAACAAACAAAGGACCGGCATCGATGTTGCCCATACCACCAAACCTCCCGGTCCAGCCTTGTACACAACAATAGTTTATCCGGGGATTATCGCTGTAAGGAGACTGGAATATCTGACTTGATTCGATTGTACCCTCCTGGTCGGTATTGGCCCAAAAAATGTTATTACTCAACATCAGCTCGCATTTTGCGTTGAACATGCCGCCGGCAGAGCGACCGGCTCGATTGGCAACGAGAGTGCAGTGGTTCAACGTGAGAACAACATTTCTTGTTTGGGTAAATATCCCTCCTCCGTAAATTTTGGCCGAATTTCCACTGAAAATACAATGATTCAATATGGCCTTTGACTCGTCATTATTATACATCCCGCCGCCGCTATGCCCGGCCGTGTTTGCGGTAAAAATACAGCCATTCAAGGTGACACCAACACCAAAACGTGCATAATTATGTAAGCCGCCGCCCTTGTAGGCCGAGTTGTGTCGAAACGTGCAATTCTCAAATGTAAAAAAGCCATGTAGAAGATATACCCCGCCTCCCGTCCACTGAGCCGAATTCTTTTGGAAGGTACAATCGATCGACTTTAAACTGCCGCCGCTAATATAGATTCCACCCCCGGCACCATCTGAAAAGTTGTTATCGAAGATACACGAATCAATAACAATATTACCGCCTAATTCACTACATAAACCAGCCCCTCCGTTGAGAGCTGCATTTGCGAAAAACCGGCAGTGCTTGACGGTAGGATTACCATACCAGTTCAGCATCCCCCCGCCTCGCCAGTTATCATCTTCACGATTCGCATTGCCGCCCGTAACAACGAATCCTTCCAAAAAGGTGAAAGCATCTTTCTCACTAAAGGTTACAACGTGATAACTGTTGTCCGCCCGACAGGGGTCATCCAGTAAATCTTGNNGGGATCATTACCGTTCAAGTCTCCGCTCAGGATAGTGGGATACTGATCCCAATCCCGATCGTTGGGATCCGGTGCGGTTAATCCTCCATACCCTCCGAGCAGCGACACACCGCCGACAAGTTGAAACGAAACCCGGCGATCGCCGTTGGGATCCGTCGGTGTATATATTCCCTGGGCGACTCGAATCTGGTTTACAGCAGAATATTCTGAGGCGATTTGTAAGGCCTCCGTTATCACCGTCAAGGCGTCTTCCCAACTTCGGCCATAGCGGTTACCCATATTAGAATTAGTACCATCCACATAAAGGATTTCAGGTACCGGTTCATTTTCTCCTTCAATGGCACTGACTCCTCCCGACGGTATTCCCTCTGCTTCGATACTGAACAGGGTGGTCCCAATGAAAAAATCCTCATCTTCCGCCGCCCGTAACGTAACCGGTTGAGGCTGGAAGTAATTACTTGAGTTAAATACTAAATGAGTTCCGGAAACTATGTTGATATCGGCTTCTCCGGACGCGTAAGTTATTTCCACCCCCACGGTCTCGACGGGATCCTCCCACAGCGCCACGGTAAACGTCGCTGTTGCTCCCTCCGGTACGATTATCGTTTCCATGCTTAGAACAAAACCGTTATGACTTCCTTCATAAGCTCCCATATCCACCAGAGGCAATCCCCATCCGGGATTGCCGGTATCAACCACATCGGGATCATCCATAAATCGCAGATTCCCCGCCCTATCAAAGGGGACCGGCTCATTGGTGTCATTATCACCATCCAGGTCAAATTGATCTTCCGGAACCGCCAAATTATCTCCCGCATCCAGACAAGGCGAGCCGGCCAGCAGCAGTACATTATCATCCTCGGTGCCGGGTATATTATCCGCTCCGTCAGCATCCAACAGCAAAGGATCATCATCTATATTGCCGATTCCAGGATAAATCAGCCCGTCATTCGGGTCTTCATCCTGAATACAACTGTATTGAATGTCGAAGGTAACATCCCCGCCCTCGTTTCGGATTTCGTCGCCGCCATTCCAGAAAATACAATTCGTCGCCTGAATCGAGCTGGGATAATTCTGCTGGGAGGCATCGACATAAAGTGCCCTTCCTTCCGGTGCCTGGTTCTCGGCAAACGTACAGTTCACTAATACCGGATTACTGCTTTCCCGAGTATGCATGGCGCCGCCGGCTTCGGCGACGTTACCGGTGAAGACACAATTGATCAGTTCCGGGCTGCTCCAGTAGTTATAGACGGCCCCACCTGCCCAGGAAGCTACATTGCCCTGAAAGCTACAGTTTATCATAACCGGCGCACTATAAGAGTTGCCCACGCCCGCTCCACTGTAATCCTGATTGTCGATGAAACGGCAATTCAACAAAACAGGATCGCTACTGGAGTTCCGAATCCCACCATCGAAATTATGACGAAACATGCAGTGCTGCAGCATCGGATTACTGGATTCCCGATTTTCTATCCCTTCGCCTTCGTTTTCTTCGAAAACGCAATGCTCCAGGGTGGGATGACTATATTCCCGATTGTACATCCCGCCGCCGGCTTCTCCCTCGTCATAACTTACGCCGATATTTCTTTTGAAGGTACAACGAATCAAAACCGGACTACAGTTGCCCCAGTTACACATACCGCCGCCATTGCCCATGACGTTATCTTCGAAAGTGCAATCTTCCAGGTAAGGACTGCTGTCCTGGAAATTGTACATTCCCCCTCCTAATCCCTCATACTTGGATATTCCCGCATTGGCCCTAAAAGAACAGTTCTTCAACGTGGGGCTGCTGGCATAATTATACATCCCCCCGCCGCCGCATAACGGCCAATACATCTCGGCCTCGTATTCGCCAAACGAACGGTTGGCAATAAAGCTACAGTTTATCAGCGTGGGATGGCTCTGGTGATTGTACATTCCACCGCCGTCGCTAATGGCACCCCCGACGTCAGCCAGGTTGTTTTCGAAAGTACAATTTCGTAATACCGGATTACTGTACTGCTCATTATACATGCCGCCCCCATAGTGGGCATGACAATCGCGGATTATACAGTCTTCGATGGTCGGGCTGCTGCCGTTACAGAGTATCCCGCCGCCTTTACCGTATTGTCCATAACCGTTTTGGATCGTAAATCCAATGAGTTTGGAATTCGGATCCTCACCACTATAAAAATAAACTCCTCGATGCGGCTCCGCTTCCGTACCTTGGCAATCCATAATGCAATTCTCCGGTCCGTTGATACTGCGTACCGTGATGGCCCGCTTCTTAAAGTCGAGATCCCGATTGCCCGAACCCCGGTAAATCCCATCGGCCACCCAGACCGTGC
>JAABXR010000298.1:690-3759 GCA_011776225.1 Phycisphaerae bacterium | reverse complement strand
AGCTACGAATTCGGACTTTTTTGGTTATTTTTATTAAAAAAAGTTCGAATTATATTGAACATTATGGTTGTGTTTGGTATAATAATAACGACAATTGAGAATTGATAATGTAGAATGTTAAATTGGGGGATTTTAAGTAAAGATTCAGCACCTAATTACCATTAACCAATTACCACTAACAAATTTGCTAAAAAGGCAAATTTCTTAAACATTTTGGACTATGAATGACAAAAAACAACCGTTTTTCGCCAGCTAAAATAAAATTCTGCCCGAAGGGCCTCCACCATTTTGCATTTTACATTTTGATTTTTGCATTCTCGTTCCAATCCCTGACCCCTAACGTTATTGTAAGTAAATACTTACGTCTCTACATCTGTAGAGAAACCTTTACACATGTCATGAGCGCACTACAAATCGATCTTTTTATGCAAAACAAAGCCAAATTCCAAAAAGTCAAGTTGAGCGTAACTATTGAAATGAAAAAGGATTACGAGCAATTGGACACTTGGTCAATTAGGAAAAACGAACCCAAAACGAACCCAAACGAACCCAAAACGAACCCAATTTTAGCCAATAAAACACCAGAACGAACCCAATTCAAACCCAAACAAACCCAATTCAAACCCAATTTATCCTGCCGTAGCCCCTTGGCGAAGCAGGAACAAAACCAATTTCGGCCCAATATGCATCAGTTTTTACTGGCCTGCGGCAAAGTTAATTTTCAGCCACAAAACATTGACGGCTCCGCACAAATCGGTAAGATATCGGATAATGTTTGTTTTGTTTATAAAGGATTGTATTTTTAGGAGATATATGCCATGAAGACAGTTGTTTTGAATGTGCTTTTAATAGCTTCTTTGTTTGTGGTTGGCTGTTCTAAGGGAGAAAGTTACGTTCGGGTCGGCTACGATTTTTCGAAACTTAATAAAGTAGCTGTTGTAGAGGTTGCCGGCGTCGTAGAAGGTGATGTCGCCAAAAACCAAATCGCCGATTTCCTCGGGATGGAACTGCTAAAAAAAGGATATGCGGTTGTAGAGCGGGCGCAGGTTCAGGCCCTCCTTGATGAGCAGAATTTTCAGGCCTCGGACCTCACACTCTCCGACGATGCGGCAAAAGCCGGCCGGATTCTAAATATCCCGGTTGTACTTGTCGCCAATATACCGCAGTACGATGAAAATGTCAGTATGACGGCAAAGATGATAGACGTCCAGGATGCCAGCATTCTGTGGATGGGCTCCGGTTTTGGTTCCACCGGAAAAACTATGGGCACAATTCTCGGGGCTGCGGTCGGTGCCACTGTCGGCGCCGTCGTCGCTGGTGGTGATAGCGATGACAAGGTAGTTGGTGGTATTATAGGCGGTATCTTAGGCGGCGTAGCCGGGCAGGCTTTGACCCCCGAGCAGGCTGAAAACTTACAGGAATTAATAAAGGATATATGTGAGGACCTGCCAAGCAGATTCGGCCCATACCCATCGACGACGAAACAAAAGTAACTGAAAACGAAAGGACGGAACTTTATTAAAAACGAAAGCTAAGGGCAAAACTATATTCCGGCCTTTTTTACATCATCTGCCCTTGGTTATTTAACTGCGGACAGAACTGCCTCGATGTTCTCTGTGGAAACACCGGACGACATTCCTCCGCCGGCCGATATTATTATCCGGCTCTTGTCCGAAACCAAATCCAGCGCTGCTTTTACAGCGCTTTGAACCTGCTCGGGCGTTCCCGCTGCAAGTACATCCCGCGGTGGAATATTTCCGACCAAAACCACCGAATTGTCCGTCAATTTCTTCATCTCGACAAGTGTGTGTTCGGAACTGAAATTATACATATTCACGCCGATTTGCGGAAGATACGGAGCGCAAACCAGGCCGCCGGCATCGTTGTGGAAAAATTTCACTGCCACGTCAAGCGAATCAAAAATCCGGCTCAAATAGGGAAGGGCGAATTGCCTGAAGTCGTCCTCCCCGAGAAAGCCGACGATGTCATCGAGAATTAATATCCCGTCAGTTGATGTAAAAGTCTCGGCCTGGACTTTGAGCCAGTCAATGATGAAATCGGTAACGGTCTCAAGAAGCTTTTTGGCCTCATCGGGATTGCTCCTGAAGGCTATGAGAAATTCCGTAGTATCTGCAAGAAATGTGGCGATGTTCAAAGGACCGCGCGAGACGGCAAACTTAATATAGTGGCCTTCACCTTCCATTTGACTCTGGAAGTGTTTTAGGCGGTTGAGTACGAAAGGCAGCAGCCCGTCCGTTTTGGGATTTGGCTTGCTGAGCGAATGCACCTGCTGAATTTCCGTAAAGACCTTTTCGGCGAAAGGAAGATCATTTTCAGCCCAGCGACATTTTGATCCGAAGGCGGACGGCTCCGTGCACATGCCAAATTCAGCCCAGAATCCCGGCAGAAACATTACATCCGGGAATTGTCGGACGGCCTTTAGATTAGCTTCGAACCACATCTGCTCGCTGGAGAAGTAGTCCATTATAGACATGCCCGCCCAGCCGGGAAGCCAGGGGCTGTCGATGATAAATCCTACCGGCAGCGGGTCTAATACCTCACCTTTGATTACGGCCAACAGTTTTTCCCATTGCTCGCCCGTCATGTTGTCGCTGCTGACCTCTTGGCTTTTTGCATGAAGTGGACAACCAGGATCAATCCGACGAAGGCGACGATAACCGCGATACTCCATCGCCCCAGCCTTGACCACAAGCTCCATATACTGACCAACGTCGCTATTGCGGTAGCAATTATCATCAGGACGTTCCAGAGGATGCGTTTGCCGCCCTGCGGCATGTTATCTCCGAGCATGACCTTCTGGTTCATCAGCAGTGAGAAGGCGATATATGCAATCGGCAGCAGTATGATACAGAATACCGAGGTCGGCATGGCCAGCCACGGCGCCGGCCTGGTCCAGAAAATAGCTGCCAGAGCACCTGGGGCGACTATCAGAGAGCCGATGCGCTGGGTCCAGCCCTTCAAAGGCCTGTTGAGTAACTCGCAAAGACACAGGCCGTTGATTGTCATCAGCATTGTCGCGGCGCTGATGCCCATTCCTAATACGCCGAG
>JAABXR010000298.1:284-586 GCA_011776225.1 Phycisphaerae bacterium | reverse complement strand
CCTGTACCTGTTCTGTCGTAAGTTTTGCGAATTCATCAGCGCCGACTTGGGATTTCACTCTGTCGGCAAGAAGTTTTTTATAGGGACCGACGAGGTTTTTGGCCGGCTCGACCGTAATCACACCACCCTCTACATCCGGCACAAAACCGGGGGCGGGCGTGGTGTGGAACTGTGATGCCGAAGCGATTATCACAAAGCCCGTCGCCAGAATGAAGGGGATGAATAATCCCGTTGACAGGTCGAAGATGGCCAGCCCGCGGAAATATTTGTCCCAGCCCTTTCGCAGCATCGAGTAGGGCAGT
>JAABXR010000298.1:0-172 GCA_011776225.1 Phycisphaerae bacterium | reverse complement strand
TCGGGAGCCACAGCATCGATATAGGGCTTGACAGTAGCGGCCGGCTCCCACAGCATTTGAAGTCTTGGTATCAGCCCGCGGAGAATTTGGCCCCAGACTATTCCTCCCTGTTCGGCCGGTACGAAACTGAGCTTGATGACGACGCCCATGAAAGACAGAACAATCATGCTTA
>JAABXR010000269.1 GCA_011776225.1 Phycisphaerae bacterium | reverse complement strand
TCTTTTAGCTCGACAATCAGTACCTAAAATAGATTTTGACCAGCTTTTTCAGTACCGATTAAATACTTTGGCTTGTTAAAACCAGTTTTAGGCAACGCCGACAATCCATTCCGTCGGCTACCTCAACACAAATATATACAACTCAATGCCCAGTCTTTATCATCGAGATTATTTGCACGACGGGATTCGAACCCGCAAGCCCTTTCGGACAGACGTTTCCAAAACGCCCACGTTTGCCTGTTTCGTCACGTGTCCAATATATAACTAGCAAAATGCATACCATTTCTAAGAACATTATTATCAAACCTATATGTCGATTCTCTAAGTATAAAAACTAGAAAATCTTGTGGGTGAAAATTTATTTTGTAAATATTACATGATGTGTTGAGTATGCTACGCTATAGTGCCATTTTGGCAGGTTTTTGAAAGTCAAAATCAATATGTAGCAATTTTCTCCAATCCTATTTTGGCAATGAATTAAAACTATTGATGCTAGTATTTAGTTATTAATATTCAGTTTGTTTTGGCAAGGAGAAACCGTGTATGTTTTAAAAGATCTCTCCCATGCATACGAGATAGCGCAGAACCATGTTAAGATAGGTAAGAATTTTGCGAAAAATCAATCAAAAGCGCACATACCTACAGGGGAAAACTCAGAAAAATAAAAAAATTTTTAATGCCCTTCCATAAACGAGTTACGTCAATCGCATATCGAAAAACCAGCGCAAATTTCGTATCAAAAGCGCAGATTCGTGCATTTATAGAGGGACTGTTTTTTGTTGCCCTCGATGGAAAAAGTTAATGCGAAGATGCCTGGATGAATGAATCAGAAACAGTTAAAACAGGATGAGTGAAAGCGGGAATGCGAACAAGGGGGAAGGTCATCAAAGTCTTTAGTATAATCGCGGGACAGCTTTTGGGTTTGGCCGTATGGGTATTGCTTTTGTACCGCAGGATCCGCTATGGTTATGCGTTTCGGTTGATACCCATGTCTCAGCCAAAATACGCAAAGGTCGATCCCAGCGATTACGAACTCCTGCGAAAATTCGAATGGCTTGTCAAGAAAGGCAAAAACAGCTTTTACGCGCAAAGGCGCGTGCCGACCGGAAGACGGGGTAAAGAAAAGCTTGTTTACATGCACCAGATGGTCACAAAAGTTCCGGAAGGCATGGTAATCGACCATATAAATCAGGATGGTATGGACAATAGAAACGCCAATCTCAGAGCAGCGACCTACTCACAGAATTCGTGCAACAGAAAAAAAAGGCCGGGGACGACACGATCTAAATACAAAGGAATTTACTGGAAAAAGAAGATTCGCAAATGGCAGGCGAGTATACAGTTCAATAAAAAGAGAATATATCTTGGCCGCTTCCTTGACGAAATTGAGGCGGCGAAGGCCTACGACCGGGCGGCGAAAAAATACCATGGCGAATTTGCGTGTTTGAACTTTCCAGATTGAAGAACGCGGGATATGTATAAAAAGGCCCTAATAGTCTTTGACTTAAACGGAGCATTAGGTTAATCTGCGGCGAATATGAAAAGGATTTTGACATCATGTTTTGGGCTCGGCCGGCTGCCTCTGGCGCCGGGTACGTGGGGCTCCCTGCCGCCGGCCGTTATCTTTGCGCTTATGTGCCATTTCGGTGTATCGGCGGTGCCAACTGCAATAACAATGGCGGTTTTGGCCATTGCGGGCTCCGTTATCTGCGTCATCTTCTGCCCGGCTGTAATCGAAGAGACGGGCAAATCCGACCCGCGCGAAGTTGTGGCAGATGAATTTTCGGGCCAGGCGGTCACGTTTCTGGCCTTCCCCTTTTTTATGCCGGCCGATATATCAACCCGGCAGATACTTATCATAACGGCCCTTGGCTTTGTGCTGTTTAGAATATTCGACATCGTAAAACCCTGGCCCATCCGCACACTTGAGAACCTGCCCAAGGGCTGGGGCGTTCTTGCCGATGATATATTAGCGGCCGTCTTTGCGGCGATACTTATATTGATTTGCCTGAAGGTCTGGTTTTCGGGCCATTACACTGTGAACGTTGGATAAGCAATAGGTATGGCAAAAGAATATAGCGTTCAGGTTATAAGGAAATTAAGGGAGCAATTCGGCCAGTGCGCTTTGCACAGGCCCATGAGGACCGCCCGTTACGAACCAGGGGCCGGGCTTGCTTATGATGTTACCGGTATCGGGCAAACGGGAACGGCACGGGTCCATCTGGTTGTCGAGGATTTTGTTGGTGGCGGATTTGCCGGGCAGGTCTACCGGGTAAAATTATTGAGTATCGAGGCGGCCGACGGGCCGATAGAAGGCCTCGAAGTCGGCCGGGTATACGCGATGAAGATTCTTATACCGCCCTCTTCGTTTTCACGGCTGTTTCGCAATATGCTATATTGGATCGGTTTCCAAGGACCATTTCAGCTTCAGGTCAACCCGGCCGCGGCGAGTGCAGGATCGATTTGGCAGAAGCTTATCCGGCGGGGGGCAAAGATTCGGTTCGGAGACGAAAGTAAGGTGGTGGATGTTTACGCCACGTTCGTCGACGGCCGGCTCGGAAGCTGCGGGGAGTTGAGAGAATGGGTCGACGGGCGTACGTGGCAACTGGAGGTCGACGACCATCTCGATTTGCTTAAGCGATGGCGCAGGGGCAAGGCCGGAGACGAACAGCGGCTCGGCTCGCCGGAATACCGGGCAAAGCGCCAGTTCATGCGCGACTTTGTCAAGCTGTTGAACGATATGGGGGCTTATGAGTTTGCCCGGCAGTACGAGTGGTGGACGTGCAAGAGTCAGCCGAACTGCCTAAAACGCACAGATACCGAGGGCGATCCATCGGGCGGACTGGTCGCGGTCGATTTCCGGGCGGGTCTGGCCTTGCTGCCGTTTCTGCCGATGAGTCCGGGCGATTTCAAACTGATATTAAAAGGACTTTTCCGCGGCTCGCTGGTCCAGTTCGACCGGGGAAGTATCGCAAAACTTCAGCGTTTTATTGAGCAAAACAGCGAGGAATTCACTGACAGCCAAAAGTTGCTGGACGAATTGAAAGACGCCGAGAGCGTATATCGCAACTCGGTGCCGGACATTACTCACAATCACGTTAAGCTGTTTTACAGCAAAAAGCTGTGGTCGACGATGCTCGATAGCGCGGTCACCGGCTGGAAGGTGCGAAACCTCATCGATGAAGAGCACGAACAGAAATTTCGAAACAGCACGGTGTCGACGGTACTATTTTACCTGATCGGCGTAATACCGTTTTTTGGCAAATTGACTCGTCGCCTCTGGGCCCGGCCGGAGTGGCGAAGCCATTACAAAGCGATGCTGACAAGATCCGGCTATCTCCACCGCGCGGTCCGGGGCAGGATGGCTGAGAAAGTGACTGTCTGGCACCGTGCCGGACGCCTTAACGAAGAACGTGCGCCGAAGGTCGCGGGCTCTTTGGTGCGGTTCTTATTTCATCTGCCGCTATCGATTCTCCCGGCCGGCCTCCACAGGTTCCTGACCGACAGGGTGTTCTTTAAAGATAAGCTTCACTACATTTTTGTCCGGCCAATCAAACTTTATTTCAACCGTAGGCTTCGCGAGCAGTGGATGCGCGATATGGTGGCCGAGGGCAGGAAAAAACATATCCTCACCGAAGAAGATGCAGAAACCATCCTTTCACAACTGAACGAACGCTATATCCAGCGATACCTTATCAGCCTCGTCGTGCACTTATTGACTCTGCCGGTTACCCAAATTGTATCAATTACCGTAGCCTACATTTATTTCAAAATAACCGGTGACAAACTTGGCACTGGTGGTATATTGATTCTGTTTCAGATCATTCCCATTTCACCCGGTTCGATTTGCAGAGGATTGTGGGCCGTTGGGATTGCAATATACGACCGGGACTTTAAAAATTACAACATCGCCGTCTTCTTAAGCTTCTTTAAGTATATAGGTTATCTGGCATTTCCTATTCAGATGTCATATCACTATCCCGCACTGGCAAGATTTATGGCTGCCCACTGGTCGACGGAAGCGGTGCATATTGTTCCGGTGTTCGGTGAGCGCGGGGCGCTGCTGGAGCATTGGGTGTTTCGGCTGTTCTATAACTGGCCTTTGACGATACGGCGCAGGATGCGAAAGCGTGCCGAGGTTCGGGCATCCATAAAGCCGCGATACTGGCACGTGGGTCTCTGGGCTGTTGTCGCGGCGTTCGGGCTGGCATCTGTGGACTACAACTATCTTCAAAATGTCGGAAATACGCCGGGCCTGAGAGATATCTGGTACCTTGTAATACTGGTTCCGCTGGCTTGCGGGGGAGTGGTTACTATCGGCTGCGGCGGTGCGAAATTGTGGAAACGGTTTGTGGCTGCGACAATATGCGGTATCGCACTTGGATTGCTTTATCCGATAGTTTCGGCGCTGCTGGTTCAGAAAATGCCGATTGACGATATTGCAAAGGTCTGCGTTTGGTCCGGATTCATCTTTGCAATTATGTCCACTATCGGGGCGATAATCACAGAAATGAGGCTGCCTGAGCCGAAGGCTCAACATTAAGGGCATAAGAGCAAATTCGTCGCCTGTCGCTCGTGCCCCGTGGCTCGATATTTGGGGCCGGAATAACGTAGCATTTCTACCGTAGGCCGCGATTCGCATCGGACGGTATCACGTAG
The DNA here is from genome assembly GCA_011776225.1 of Phycisphaerae bacterium. Classification (GTDB taxonomy): domain Bacteria; phylum Planctomycetota; class Phycisphaerae; order Sedimentisphaerales; family Anaerobacaceae; genus CS2-K091. Next base: position 13,447 of record JAABXR010000269.1, on the reverse strand, counting down.
GCACTTATTAGGGACGAGGGGTGAGGGACGAGGGGCGAGGGGAAAATAAAGTGAAAAGTGAGAAGGGAGAATTTATAATTATGAATTGAGAATTTTGAATTACGAATTGCATTTTGTTGCCAGTTGCCGGTTGACAGGGAGGGGAAAGAGAATTTTGAATTGAGAATTACGAATTGGGAATAACCCGCGCAATAAATTTGTGGATTAAATATACCCCGGCCACAGGTGCCGGGGCTAATCGGGTGGCGGTGTTTAGGAATTATGTACCCCCGGCATAAAGCCGGGGGCTTTCGGATATAATGTTTTTCCGCGTGTGCAAAAACGAATTTTGCACACCCTACACCTGGTGACTTAGTAGTCACAGAGCGATGCCTGCATAATCAGTTACAGGTTAGGACCTTCGTTTTCTCAGTAAAGCCAGTGCGGGCAGGCCGAGCAAAAGAATAGCGGTCGGTTCGGGGACATAGTTGACGTTTAGGCGAAAGGCGTCGATGCCATCTCCGGCCTCACCCCTGCCGAACTGCGCGGTGGCGCGGGCCCAAGGTTGCGTCGTACCTGAGGTATTTGTGCAGTCGAGCAACACCTTGAACCACAGTTCCGTGCCGCCAAGAAGGCTGGCTGGTAGGATGTTGTCGTATTTCCAGTACAAGCCGCCTTCCTGTTCAGGCGATTGTGCGAAAATCAGATATTCCCAGTTGCTTCCGTCCTTGGATCCGTACAAACTTCCCCATCCCCGTCCGAACCACCACCTGTACGTCGCTATGCAGGCCGTCAGGTGAGCCTCGCTGATGGCTTGAGGGAAATCGAAACGCATGGTTATGAAGGCCTCGTCAAGGTTTTCCGGATTGGGCTGGTAGAACTTCGCCAGGCCTTCATCGTGCTTAAAGACGTTCACCATACTGAGCGTGTAGTCCTCAGCATTGGCACTGAATACAGTGTCGTAACCGTAGGAAAAGTCCCAAGTGGCCCTGGCGCAGCAGGGCCATACGGCCAGAAGCATGGCACAGACGTGCAGGATTGTATATTTACTCATTGTGAGCCTCCATCCAGTATATTTGGCATTCAGCATTTACCTTCTAGTAGACATGTTATTATCTTAACATATTGCCAGATAAAAAAAGGTAAAAAAATTGTAAAATAAGTTCTTTATAAATAAAAAGATAAGTGGTCCCCATCTACTACATTCCTGTCCCCTGCCTACTGGGCCCCTGTCTACAACCTACAGGGATTCGTGCAGGCGGGGCCGGAGTGAGTAGAAAAATGCGAACCGCAGGTAGAAATGCGGAGGGAGAAGTGAGAATTTTTAATTACGAATTACTTGAAGTGCACCCCAAAATATTAAAACTACATATGTTTACTTTCGTACTTTTTCGTTGATTATGTCGCATAGGACGATGCTGTAATAATTGATTCGGGAATTTTTTCCAAAGTGAAATGGTTATCGAACATACGATTTATTATCTCTTTCCATAGTTGTTTTCGAAGACAGGCCAGTGCATCTGCAAAACCGGGGCCATATTTTTGGCGATCCCGTGGCAGCCGGGGCATCTTCTTCGAAAGTCGCCGGTTCCAAATGAAGAATCTCCAGAAAGCAGTCAAAAGCTTGAATTTTCAGGATAGAGTCGCTATTCTATCGGACACCGGGCCTCGCAGCCAGTATGGGCAGGTTTGAATGTAAAGTCTCAGAATAATGAAGGATGAGACGTGAAAGTAGCTATCGTATATAACCGTGATTTGCGGAATGTCATTAACCTGTTTGGCATCCCCAATCGGGAAATCATCGGGAAAAAAACCATTGAGCGTATTGCCAATGCCCTGCGCGCAGGCAGGCATCAGGTAAAAGCTTTTGAAGGCGACAAGGACCTCGTCGACCGTTTAGAGGAATTTATGCCGAGGGTCATTAAAGGCGAACTGCCGGGTCTGGTCTTTAATGTCTCTTACGGCATTCAGGGCCAGGCGCGTTATGCTCATATACCAAGCATCCTGGAAATGGTGGGCATTCCCTATGTGGGTTCCGGCCCATTGGCTCACGGACTCGCTTTGGACAAAGTCGTTGCTAAAATGATTTTTCACCAGCACGGAATTCCCACACCTGACTTTGCCGTAATGGATTCCTGGGAGACTGAACTGCCGGACTTGAAGTTCCCGTTAATTGTCAAGCCCAAAAATGAAGCTGTATCATTTGGAATTCAAATTGTACGTGATCAAAAGGATGTAAGAAAAGCAATTAAATCCGTTATCGACGAATTCAACCAGCCGGCGCTGGTTGAGGAATATATCCAAGGTAAGGAAATCAATGTAGGCCTTATCGGCAACAATCCTCCTGAGATTTTCACTCCCGTTGAGTTGGTGTTTCCGCGAAAGGGGCCAAGAATCTACACTTATGGTGATAAAACTCACCGATCCGGAAGGCAGATTAAGTACAAATGTCCTGCATCGCTGACTCGCAAACAGAATGAATACGCCCGAAAGATGGCCCGAAAAGCCTTTGATGTCCTAGGCTGTTATGACTGCGCCCGGGTGGATATGCGACTGGATAAACAGGGAAATCTCTATATATTGGAAGTCAACAGTTTGCCGAGTTTGGGGCAGCGTGGTTCATATTTGATAGGTGCCGCAAAAGCAGGTTTGGACTTTAGCGCGGTAATCAACCGTTTGGTCGAAGTGGCAAGCACTCGATACTTCGGCACACCAAGACCAGGCAGGCTCAATTTAAAAAACAGTGATCCCGGCGTACTCATCCATACATTCCTGACCGAACGACGAGATCGCATTGAACGACAGATTGAAAGTTGGACAAATTTGAACAGCCGCTCCGACGATCCTGTCGGAACAAGGCAGGCGATTAACAAACTTACCGAAAGCATGGAAAGCATTGGATTAAAATCGGCAGAGGATTTTACTAATATTCCTTTCGTTAAAACCTGGGAAACACAGCCGGGATTTACAGGTGGCACACTCCTCGTCGGTCACCTCGATGTACCGGTAGAGAGCACCCTTCCGTCTCAGTCTTTTCGCAGAGACCCGGAATGGTTGCATGGCGAGGGGATAGGACTGTCACGTGCACCTTTGGTGGTACTGGAATATGTTCTTCGAGGATTGAGAAACATCCGTGTCTTACGCAAGATTCCTCTGGGTATTCTTTATTATACGGATGAAGGTTTGGATTGCAAATATAGCGCAGAGCTAATTCAAAAGGCCGCAACCAAAGCCAAACAGGTATTAGTCCTCAGACCCGGAAATCCTGACAACAAAATCGTTATCCAGAGGCGTGGACAGCGAAAATATATTGTCAGCGCCGAAACAAACCCGAAGAGGCTTGGAAAACTGACTCGCAGTCCCGACGCTCTGCAATGGGTGGCGGCAAAGATTGAAAAAGTAATGGAATTGTCTTCCCGCAACGACCGGCTGGCTGTTGCCGTTTCAGATATTAAGTCGATGTCTTATCCTATGTTATTGCCGCACCGCGTGACCATGACGATTTCGGTCAGTTATGGCCATGAAAAGATGGCTGATGCTGCTGAAAAACAAATAAGGGAAATACTTGGTCGGGGAACAGTCAAATGCAGCCTTGAAATGGTTTCAGATCGCCCGCCTATGAAACTGCGAAACTGTAATCGAAAACTGGCAACAAAACTAACCGACATTGCAGAACAGTGGGATATTCCCATTGCACAGGAGTCTTCTCTTTGGCCTACCGTTGGGGGCCTGGTTCCAAAGGGCATTGGGACCGTTTGTGGATTGGGTCCGGTTGCAAGGAACTTGTATACTCCTCATGAAGCCGTACAACGTATTAGCGTTTTGCAGAGAGCATTACTACTGGCGGAATTTCTGCTGAAAGAGGGACATTAATGTCTTTGACATGAGCCGATACAATCATTCATGGTATGAGCAGGAAATACAGGACCTTTGGCCATACCCTGTAAGTCCTCCTCAACGTTTGTCAATATCCAAAGAAGGAATGATCGCCACGCAGCACTACCTGGCTACAGAGGCCGGATCAAGGATATTGGCCGACGGAGGTAATGCCATTGATGCCGCAGTAGCCGCTGCTTTTGCTCTCGGCGTGTGCGAACCCGCCGCCTCAGGATTAGGTGGACAAACCATGATGTTGATTTATCTGGCCGGTAAACGCCGGACTTTTGCACTGGATGGCTCTTCACGTGCGCCGAACCGGACCTCTTTAGAGACCTTGCCAAAAGAGATGCGCCTTCGAGGATACAGAGCAACTACCGTTCCCAGTACACCGGCGGTTTTGGACTATGCCCTTAAAAACTATGGAACAATGAAGCTTGAAAATGTCCTTGCGCCGGCGATTGAGTATGCCAAAAATGGTTATGCTATAACCGAACTGCAACGAAGTCTGCTCAGACGGGTGCGTAAACACATTAAGAGAACTGGCGCTTCCGATATTTATCTAAAAAATGGAAAGAAGACATATAGAACCGGCGAACGTTTTCGTCAGCCGATACTTGCTGCTACTCTGGAGCGCCTGGCCGAATTCGGTATTGACGATTTCTACAATGGCCGGATAGCCAGACGAATTCATCTGGATATGAAAAAAAATGACGGCCTCATACGTGACGATGACCTGGCCCAAATCCCTCTGCCAATTGAGCGAAGACCAGTTACATGCCGTTTTGGAAATATGAGAATTTTTACGTTTCCACCACCGGGCGCAGGCCGCACATTGATCGAAATGTTTAATATTATTAGCAATTTCCCTTCCAAATTAAGAGATTTCGACACCCCCAGAGGCGCCTTGTTATTGTCATATGTAATTCAACAGGCATTTAGGGATCGCAGTGACCGTCCCTTCGATCCTAATTTTTACGCTCAGGTAACCAGGAAGAAAATGTTGAGTAACGAATATGCCAGGGCTGTCGCGCATAATATTCGAAGGCGGGTTCGCTCACACGGCGAGACAACTCATTTGTCCGTTATGGACAAAAATGGTAATGTCGTTGCTTTGACCCAATCCATAGAAAAAATTTTCGGTGCATGTGTAGCCACGCCAAAGCTGGGATTTCTTTATAACAATTACATGATGGCGTTCGAAGATCAGAACATCAGACACGCCTATTACCTCCGCCCCAATGCCGTGCCGTGGGCCAGTGTGGCGCCTACCATCGTCTCCAAAGGCCGAAATATATGGTTGGCGATTGGCTCGCCCGGCAGCGAACGCATCGTAAGCTCGATCTTTCAGGTCATCCTCCGCCTGAGAAATCAATCTCCATTTGCCGCAGTTGACGCCCCCCGGCTTCACTGTTCTTTTGACGGCATTGTTTCACTCGAATCACCTCGGATGCGCGATGATATTCCTGAATCACTGCAAAGGCATGGTTTCCGAATCAAACCTCGTGACCCTTATTCGTTTTATCTTGGATGTGTGCAGATGGTTATGCGTGAAGGAGAAGAATTTATCGGCGTGGCCGACCCTCGTCGTGATGGTTCTGCCGGAGGACCAAAACGATGAAGCTGCCTATATTGATTTCCGTTCCACATGCAGGTCTAAAGATACCGCCGGAAATCAGGGCTTATAATGTATTGACACAAAAGGAAATTATCAAGGATTCCGATGAGGGAGCGTCTGAGATTTATGCGGTCCAATCGCACTTTCAGGCATATGTTACTACCGATATTGCCCGTGTCTTTGTGGATATGAACCGTTCGGAAAACGACCGGACGCGGGATGGTGTCGTTAAAACCCATACATGCTGGGATAATCCTGTATATAATCAACCTTTACCGGTAGAGCTGATAGAAGTGATGATTAAAAAATATCACCGGCCGTATCATGAGAAACTCACCTTGGCTTCGTCGGGCGTCAAGTTCGGAATTGACTGTCACACTATGGCCGATATTGGCCCGCCAATTGGCCCTGATCCGGGACAAAAAAGACCCATGGTATGCCTTGGCAACGCCGATGGAGCTTTTCCAGACCATTGGCTGAAAATTTTGAAGGATTGTTTCCAGCATTGTTTTCAGGTTGAAATTTCTCTGAATAAGCCATTCAGGGGCGGCAATATTATTCGAACACATGCCTCTGAAATGCCCTGGGTACAGGTGGAAATTTCGAGAACAGATGTTCTCGACAACAAACAAAAACAAAAGAAATTTCTTGATTCTATTAGAAAATTCCATTCAATCATCACGGGCATAGAACCGCATGAATAGCACGGCGTGTTTTTAGAAGCCAAATCTGACTACCTGTCTATAATCCTCCAAGTCCTGCCCCGCCAGTCCGAATCCCTGTACGCTGTAGATAGGGACCGAATAGGGAGGAATCCAGATGTCTTTTAAGCCAATCCTACATTCTCCCCTCCTCTTTTCTCTCTTCTTCGCTCATCTTTCAGCCTTTATAAAGCCGTAAGTTTCTCACTTATATAGTATTTATAGTAATATTTTTACTGCTTAAAAGCAAGAATATTGATAGTTTTAGCTTTTTCGCTACTTCTTAAATGATTAACAGTCACAAGTTTTGTTGTTATAATAAATACTTAGAAAAATTAGCGGGTAAAACTTATTAGGTTTTAGGGAAGTCTACGTTTTCAGTAGATTGTCTATCTGGTATTTGTAAGAAGTAAAAATGAATATAAGATATAAAAAATACTGGATATCAGGCTCTATTCTGCTTCTTCTGATCGTACTATGGATTACAATCTCTCTTACGCTGCTCAACGAAGACTGGCTTAAGGCGCAGGTCGAAACATATGTTCATGAAAAGTATAAGGCTGACATAAATATTGGGTCTTTAGAGTTCAGTCCATGGAAAGGTCATGCATTATTATCAGATATTACCTTGAATCGTAATGAGCATGATAGCAAAGTTGCTGCTTCCATAAAGTTTATTGAAATGGATGTTCAGATTATCCCGCTTATTTTCCGTGATATCGTGATTGACAAGCTTTTAATATCTCAACCTCATCTTAAAGTTGATGTGCAGCGAAAGCCTGAAACCATTCCGGATGACACATTAACACGCCTGCAGAAACTAATGTTTATCGTCACTTTCGAACTGCTGATTCATCCTTTGCTTGATGCTGTCACTGAAATCATGGAAATATCTTTCGGTGACATTGACCGTAAAATTATCATAAAAGAACTGGTTATTAATGAAGGCATCATAAACTATAAGGCCAAAAGAGTCGGCTCAAAACCTTTTGCTCTTGATCTAAGGGAACTTGAATATTCATCAAAGAATATTAACGCAAAAATGCCTCTGGATTTCGCTTTGAATTCAGATATTACCGCAAAAATTTTTCTTGGTGAAACACAGGCAGAGTTCTCTCTGCATTTTTCACAAAAACCAATTAACTTGTCGATCTCCGATATTGATTTAGGTTACCTTGATAGATACTTAAAACAAAAAGATATACTTCAAATAAACAATGGCAAAGCGAACGTCAACTTTCTTGTTAATGATAAAACAGTTTTGGCTAAAGTTGCATTGCAGGAACTTGAGTTATTACAGAACACAGAATCTGTTCGAAAGGATTTCGCCTTCATTCCAGCGGAAAGACTCATCAACTATGTCAATCAGGCTGACAGAAACCTAAATCTTGAATTTAAACTTGAAAAATCAGTAATACATACAAGTCGGGATTTAGAGTTTTGTGTGATTGAAGCCTGGGAAGGCATGTGGAAGCAAATCTTAAAAAAAGTCTCTTCTGAAAAACTAAAACAGCTTAAAGAAAAAGGAACTCAAAAACTCATCAATTTCTTTAATCAAAAAGGAAATGAATAATTGAACCGTTTTCCTTTTTGCTCATCTTTCAGCCTTTATAGCTGTGGAGATTTCCGCCTGTTATATCTCTATTATCATCTCTGCGAATCCCTCCAAACACAACAAACAAAGGCGGTTTACCCTTTGAGATCATCTCTTCACTATCTCACTGGGATCTTCCCGGCCGCGACCAGCTAAATCCTGAATACTAACGACTATTTTAAGTCCGCCCGAAGGGCCCCCACAATTTTGCATTTTCCTTCGCGAGATACGAGATTATGTCTTTTTGAGTTCTGCTACCAGGTGGTCCAAAATGGGTTCTAAATTATCGTAAGTTCTATCGCTTATTTTACGGTCCACTTCCCTGCCTTTTTCATCTTTGTAAGTGATAACAAAACGCCCTTTTTTCTTAAAATAGGTCTTGTCTATTTGCTGGATGGAATCATAGGCAATCTTATCTTTATCGCTGAAGACAAGTACCGTTTCATCGGCGATAAGTTTCTTATTTCTGATTACAAACCAGTACGCACCCAGCAATAACCCGCCCCCGAAAAAAAACGGCGGTGATTTCCGATTGAAAACAAGAGTGCTGTCCGGCGTGCCGTCTTCATTCGTGTGTTTTTCATAGAAGCTGCGGCGAAGTGACCATTCATATTTGCTCAAATAACCGTCATAGGCAAAAATAATTGCCACTGCAATACAGACGACCATCCAGAGTATAAGCCCGTTTCTTTTGAATTTGCTTATTGGTGCCTCGATAGCCATATTAAAACCTTATCATAAAACTACTTTATTCGTTTTTGGGCGATTACACTTGTTAACGGCTGCACGAAGTTCGGGATGATTTTTTCAGCCATTAGTTCCTCCGCAAGCCGGTGTTGATGTTCGAAAGAGTCCAAAGCGTCGAATTTTTCCGTACTCGATGGATATTGCCGGACCGTAAAGAAAAGACTTATCGCCTCATCCGACTTATACTTTTGTTTCTCGTTCTCTATGATACTTGTTTTTGACTCTACTCCGATTCGTGCCTGTGTCCGGCAGTCCTCCGAAAGCGCAACCACCACCGCCGGCGAAAAGCTCACCGGGCTTGCAGATGGCAGGTCCAGAAGGCAACTGAATGCCGTTGAACCGAAAAGCGCCTCGGCGATAATCTCATCGTGGCTGCCGATATAATCAAAGTCCATCGCAAAAGTTACATCAAGCGAATCGATATCGAGATGGTTCACGCCCAGCATATAGGGTGCAAGTTCAAGCACCAACCTGTCCTGGCTGTAAGCGTCTTCGAACTTTGACGGATTCACAATCCCGGACCCGATTCGGTCGGTTTCCAGGGTAATCCAGCGGTATTGGCCGGTATTGCGGTCCTCTTCAAGACAGAATTCGTTGCTTTCCCGGCGGTAGAAGCTGCACATAGTAGGGAATTGCTTTTGTATCCGCTCGAAAAAGTTCAGGATGGTATCACGCTGCGTTGGCAGGTCAAGCTCGGTATTGATATGCATATCAATATAAAAATCATCACACAGGCAGTTATAGTCGACCGACATAATTTGGACACACCTCCAAAGAAAAAAGAGATTAAATACGTAACTTTCGCATAAATTCAAGCCTGACTCAAGAGATAAACTAACACAAAAAAGCCCGGAAACGGGCATTATAAGGCAAAAGATCGAAAAGTCTATCACAAAATCATGTTTTTGTATTCGAGGAAACCGGGGTCGGCTTGCCCAATTCAGGGCGGGAATCGCAAACAGACGCCGGGTATTAATCGTTAAACACGGCAGCATGATTTGGCTCCGAAATTGGGTTTGTTTGGGTTTGAATCGGATTCGTATAGTCGTTTTATTGACTAAAATTGGGTTCGTTTTGGGTTCGTTTTTCCTAATTGACCAAGTGTCCATTTGAACGTATTCCCTTGTAAGCAAGTTACTTACGTTGACTTGACTTTTTCTGAAATTGGGTTCGTTTTGCATAAAAAGGTTATTTTTTCGTACGTAAACTTTCGTACTTCGTAAGTCGTTTATTAATTGCAGATTACGCGGATTTCGCTGACCAACTTGATAAGTAGGCAAGGACCGATTAGTCGTTAGTATATAGTATTCAGCATCCAGCCTATTGAGATCCTTCGGGCGGTCTTTTATTTTGGCCGGCGAAAATGGTGTTTTATTTATCATTTTTACACCAAAATGTGCAAAAGTTGTCATTTATCATGCAAAATAATGCGTTTTTGTGCCCCGAACCAATTTTGCTCAGGCTAACGCCTAAATGGTACAGGGTTAAACTTGCTGATCTCCGCTATCTGCCACTGATTTAGACTATAGACTCAAGATTCATGACTACAGACTTTTGATTACCCAATTTTACATTCCAAATTCTCAATTGTCGTTTTTATTATACCAAACATAATCATATTGTTCAATATATTTCCAACATTTTTAAGAAAAAAATTGGAAATAGGGGTTAGTGGCGAGGGGCGAGGGATTCGGATTCGAGCAGACAGGACAGGGCCGGTTAGAAAGGAAGTTCGCAGAGCCTTTCGATTGCGATCAGGGCAGGCATGGTGGGCAAGGCAGACAATATAAATTTGCTCATGATAAGTTTTTTGTTTTCAGTTTGACAATTGCAACAATACTATATAAGTATATGCGTATATACTTATGGACTCTTTGAAGTTCGTGGTTTTTTTGAAAGAGGGATTTGAGGCGTAGATTTTTTTATTTTTCACCGCCGAGGGCAAATTTGTTGCTCGTCGCTTCCTTCGGCTTCGCTCAGGATAAACTCAAACCCGCCGCTTGAAATCGTATCTCGTGGAAGGTAACGGAGCATTTCTACCGGAGGCCGCGATTCGCATCGTCCAGGTACACGGAGGCCTTTTGGATTAGGGACGAGGGATGGGGGGTGAGGGGCGAGGGGAAAATAAACTGAAAAGTCAGAAGGGAGAAGTAAAAAGGGCCGGAGTGAGTAAAGACAATGCGAACCGCAGGTAGAAATGCTTAGATGGGAGAAACGCATCTCGCCTTTTGATACCGTAACGGACAGCATTACCTATTGACCAAAGATTACAGGTAGAAATCGTCACAACTTTGCCTGTCCTACCAAATAAGGGCTTATGATTTGTATCTGCTAATACGAATGTTAGGGCGACTTGCCCCCCCTATTCTGCCATTTCTATGGCAATTATAATAATACCTAACCTGGCAGGAATGTTCAATGATATTCGAACATTTTAACGAATTAGCCATAGAGGTCACAAAGAGAATAGTTTATCAGTCTACCAAGTAAACCTCAGACTGCTATTTTCAAACAGATTCTATCTCAGTAAAACCATTAAAAAACAAATCTTCGGCGTTGATGTAAGTTCCAATCCTACCCAAATCAATGCTTATAGAGGGATCATTCATCGACACTCAATAAGGTTATTTATTATAATGGTAAGAACTTTTTTAATTCCTCATCGGCCAAGAGTTCATCATAAAGTGTCTTCTTGGGACCTTTGAGATCTTCCTCGTTATGAAGTTCAATTGCTCTCTTAAGTTTTTGGAACTTTGTATAGGCGTCAAGGGTTTCCCGCAAGAAATGAAGCGGCGTTTCGCCACTTTTTCCTTTGCCGCCCAACTCTTCAAGCAACTTCGCGACTTTTTTATCGATCTCCCATCCTTTAGGTTCTTTATATTTGCGTTGGACATCAAGTACAGCATAGCTACATTCTCTAAAATCCTTGTCATCACCGTCAACAATCCTCAGATTCTTATCCAGAAAGAAGCCTTCATCAACAGGGTTTCTGAAGACAACGCAATAAGAAGGCTGTAGCAATTTGTGTCCTGTGAATTCTTCCTCACGTTCCAATTGTATTTTTCCATCTATAATAGAGTCGTGTTCATTGAGATTGTCAAGAAGCTTCAGAAGTATCGGGGCCGCGAATCCCACAGCTCCCGCATAGATAGCAATCGCCGGAAAAGCTACCGCGGCACTGCTCATCATGTCACGTACACCATTAATTAATTCCTGTGGAATCTTATCGATATCGTACACTTGGATCCTTAATGTGAGAGTGTGGTCTACCTTGGGATTGTAATCGCGTTTTGAAAAAACAATATCATTAAAAAAAGGGCCTTGCCAGCCAAGTTCAGCATCATCTTGCATAAAATGAAGTCGTTGAACCGGTGGTTCAGCACCAAATTGATAAGTTGTTGTTATTAACACATCATTTTTCTTTTTGGAAAACCACTCGTCTTGATCTTCGTTTTCTAAGATCATAACACCACGAACACGGACAGTAATAGGATCAGCTTCGTTAAATAGGGATTCTCCCGGAAAAAGTCCATCCATACGAGTCAATTCTGTTTTATTTGATATTGCACGCGACGCACCCCATCTTCGAAATTTGGCCATGATCGACCCCCTTTCATAAGCGGCTTCTAACTACAGGTTAGAGAGCCTAAGACAGTTTATTTATCTAATACGGATACCACGAAGCATCCTTTCTCTGCTTCTTTATATACTCGCTATTCGGTACCTTACAAGACCACTGCTTCATTGTGCAAAGCAAAGAGTCAAATTTACTAATCCATAGCCAAGGCCAATTAAATCCATGTCTATAAGATAGCCGTAGAAAAGGGCTTAAATGTTGATAGTAAAATCCGCTTAGCGGATTTAGTTTTTAGTTATTATTTCGTAGTTGTTAGACCCCGATGTTAGCTGATTTGTAATTATAAGGATTTCCGTCACCCTTACAATATTTTTTAAGTAAAATTTGCTGTAAATAAGATGAAAAACGGGAATTATGTGGCCAGAATGATGCAACATTTCTACCGTAGGCCGCGATTCGCATGGTATAGTGTCACGTAGGCCGGATCCCCGCCTACTGCATGCAGGGACTGGCGGGGCCGGAGTGAGTAAAGACAATGCGAACCGCAGGTAGAAATGCGGAAAATTAGTCGATAGTATTCAGTATTTAGCTGGTTGCGGCCGGACAAGCCGGCTTTTTTTGCTGTGTTTTGGGGTGATGGCGTGGATAATATCAAAAAATAACTTGCGGGAAACTCACGGCCTTTAAAGGGCTGGAAGATGAGAGAAGATGATAGAAGGTATCAGTTGTCGGTTGCCAGGGGGAAATGGAGGATTTTAGCAGGAGTGCATTAGAGCAGTAGAACTGATGTGAAATATCGCCCACTATATGATTGTTGCTTGACGAGTTAATCTGCATCGATACAATACAATAGTATACCAAAGGTTCGATTCCGACCAGAAAAACATTGCCTTAAGGTCAACATGGATACATTGATGGATTGGATGAAAGCGCTTAACGGCATAATCGTGTTAATATGCCAGTTTCTCGCTATGGTTGTACTCTCTATTGGGATATTGAAGGCCCTAAAGATATACCTGACAGACGTGCTGACCCCGGGGCGTTCATCAGATTCCGTTAAGTCAAGCCGCCTTGAATTAGGACACTCATTTTCTCTGACACTTGGATTTCTCATAGGTGCAAGTATCCTCAAGACGACCCTTGCTCCGACCTGGACCGACATCGGTCAGCTGGCAGCCATAATTGCAATTCGGACCATCCTGAATTACTTCCTTCTTCGCGACATTGCGGTCCACTCAGAATCACCGAAAGACAATTCTGCGAATAATAAGTCCTGATAAAGCAGAGAGGAGCTGAAGGCTCTGTTGCATCGCTACCGCCATTCGCCGGATGTGCCTGTGGAAATCGAGCGTTTG
>JAABXR010000105.1 GCA_011776225.1 Phycisphaerae bacterium | reverse complement strand
ACCGCCTCAAAATTCGTTCCGTGCGCTGGGATAAAAAAACCAGGAAACTACTGAGGAGTAGATAGTTAATTGGTGACTGCCCTCATTTTAAAAACAAAGGGAGCTGAGCTTAAACCCAGCCCCCTTTTCATTTGCCTGCCCACGCTCTAATCATCATTGTCTTCGTCAACAACCGTGACGTTCCAGGTGTTGTTGTACGCGAGATAGGGGTAGCCGGGGAGTGTGAATGGTTCCCAGAGATGGATTACATGCTCGCCCTCGGACAGCGGCAGACTCACGATGCCAAAGCCCTGATGCCAGATCGCGGCAACCGATCCGTACTCGGTCGGTTCCGGATACTCGATGGCCCGATCGAACCAGGTCGGCCCGACGTAGTAGGCCTCCTTGTTATCATCCGACACGATCGTCTCTCCGTCAATGGTTAGGTTTGGGTGAATCAAATCGATAAGGTCTTCATCGGCGATTGGCGGATCTTCTGAACCGTCCTCGTATCTCTCTCCGATCCAGGCGAAAAGTGGAAGCACAAAAGGAGTCCCGGCTTCAATGGTGATATCCAGTTCACCGGCGAAAACTATAGGATCATCGGGTGCCTCGCCGGAACCGCCTGCATACTCACCGGCCGGCATGGGCATAAACTGGACTTTGCCCACCTTGTCTTCGCCCCCCCCAATTAACCACTCCCAGTAAATGGTGAGCCACTCGGCCATGGTCTTTCCGTAGGCCCTCGAGTGCGGCGGCGCGACCTTGGGCTTGGCTCCCACCTCCGACACCAAAAGGGCCGTGAATACCAGCGCCACTATAGCCGCCATAACTAAGATTCTCGTATACGCATGTTTGTTATTCTTTCGAAACATTGATTGTTCTCCTGTGAGTACCCCCAATTTTCTCAAAGATTTAGTCGTTCGACAGGAATGCAACTAAAAAATATAAGCTTCCTCAATCCGTTGATGAAAATTCATCCGTGAGATTATATAAAGACATGTAACTCCATTGGCACATCCTCCTATATGGCGACGATTTGCAGTTCCGAATCTTACTAGCTACGCTACAGAGCGAAACTACATATCTAAGCCAATGTCCTCTTTTGTAAAATTAAACTGGACGATTAGGACAAGTCTGTCAACAAAAAAGTCCCATAATTGAGAATTTTTTATGGAAACAGCGAACTTAGTTTAATAATCGGGTTTTATTCTCGTCATAACAGAAGCAAATGAACACCTGTACAGAATTGGCGGGCATGGTTCTCCCTACCCGCTATTGGTGCTATCTTCTTTTTTGTATGGTGAGATTGATAAGGTCTTTTTGGTCCGTTTTATGCCATCGCCGAAACTTCGGGCGTCGAACTCATCGGTCACGGTGATGATAATCCGGCCCTTCTCAACCATCAAGTTCATGTATCACCGGGCCGCACCCGGCCGAGCCGATAAAGAACACGGTCGCAAGTATCGAAATCCGCTTCATGGTATTCATCCGTCAGACTATTGATTATATGGAAGTTGTGACGCTTCGTTAAGCCAGTAATCCAGGAGAATTGACAGGTCGATCATATCCACAGTATGGTTGTGATCAAGGTCGGCACCATCGCAGAAGTCGTTGGTAGATGTACAGTTTAAAGCACGCCAGTTTTTGGTCAATAGCGAAAAGTCCCGAAAATCAGTGTAACAGTCCAGGGAAATAGGATTAGGATTTGTATCGTAGGTAAGATCGTCAAGAGCAGGATTGTTCGCGACGATGAGAACAAGGTATTCACAGTAGGCCGGTGTGTTTAAGGGATTATCATGTAGCCGTAGGGATTGCAATTCGGTGAATTCCGACAAGGATGAGATATCGCAGATCTGATTACCGGGAAGCCAAAGCCGGGTCAGCTTGCTAAGGTTTTGCAACGGGGTAATATCAGATATCTGATTGGTGCTAAGACCCAGTTGCCGCAGTTCGGTTAGTGATGCAATGGGTTTAAGATCGTTCACATAGTCATTGTTGAGCCACAACACTTGGAGACCTGTGAGATTACTGACAGGTGTAAGATCCGTAATGGGATTCTGATATGCGTAAAGACTTATCAGGTTTGTAAGGCCGGCTACAGGTGACAGATCGTTGACACCGTTCCTGCGGACATTTAGAAATTCCAGATTGGTAAGATTGGCCAAGGGGGCTATGTCGGAACAGCCATTGTTACGAATTTGAACGTGGCGAAGGCTGTTAATATCCGCTAAAGGGGCTACTGAAGTGAGCAGGTTGTAATCTGCATTAAGGTACTCAAGGTTTGAGAGTTCTGCAATGGGAGCAAGGCTGGTGATGCTGTTGTTGTTCACGGTTAGATTTGTCAGGTTGAGGGCGAATTCCAGGCCGGTAAGGTCACGGATCTGCATTGAGGAGGCGTTCAGGACTGTAAGAGCCAGCATGTCCGTCGGGGTAGGCTGTGGGATTCCGAGAGCAGCCTCGACCGCAAGTTGTAGATTTGGATCGGCAAAAATAACAGGATCCTCGGCCAGACTCAAGGCGGGTGTGATTAACAGAAAACACAGCAAAAGAAAAACGGCCCTACTTCTAATCGAGATTTCCCATATGGGCTCCATTGATATATTCCTACATTCTAAGGTATTATGATACCATAATCTCATATGGATTTCAAGAACTTTCCTACATATCCAAAAAGCTGTCTGGTAAAAAATAACTGAAAGAACATTTAGTCTTTAGTATTGAATATATAGCCGGTTGAGGATGTTGGAATTTTAGTTTGGTCGTCGGGCAACAACCAGCCAGTCCCAGGGGTAAGGCACCTTAAGCCAACTCGGGGCGTTGGTCATTTCCTCATGCCAAGGGTATTGTACGCGACTGACCGTTCCCACTTCAAAGCCCATATCGGACAGGAACGTAATTATTTCTTCACGCATGAAGCATTTCGTCGCCCTCTCGCCTATATTAACGATACCGTCCGTCGGAGAGAAAGCATTTCCGGCCGGGTGTTAATGTCATCGAATCCACGGTCTTTTGGTTCGGGTCACGCATTGTCAGGGCGAATCCATATCCTGAAACTTTTGCATCAACGAGAGTGATTGACCCGTTTTCATTTAGCCTTACCTCAGCAACGCCCCACAGCCGCCCGGTCTGCAGGATATACTCGATGGTGGCGCCGCTGTTCGGATAACTGTCAGGCCAGCAACCGTCGGCGATTAGAAATAACAGGCAAAGCAACAGATATCTTTTCATTTTTTCGTTTCCGCAAGTATTTTTATATGATTTCCGGATAAGATAAGCTCTACGGACGAGGTTTTGGCCGAATCTGAGCCAGTGGTTTTTATGATTTTTCAATATTGCTGCCTTCGAGTTCACCTCTACACCATTTAATGAAATTTTGTACAGCATAGTAGGCCATTACAGAATATGCAATACATCCTCCGAGTATCAGGATCGCTATTGCCCATACAGGAAATGGCTGGTGCTCGGTTCCCCATTGGATAATCATTACAACTATGAATAAAACAACTGCAAAAACAACAAAGCGGTTGTGTGCACGAATCGAACGATTTTTTGTTTCCCTCTTTAAGCAAGCCCATGGAAATGCGATAACAAAGAAAGCCCCAACAGCATAACAGATACAGGCCTTTTTAAGAGATACATAAAAGAAAAAGTTCGATATAACTACAAGAACAACTCCCACAATAAGACAAATGAGGTTTAAAATTATCGCCTGCTTAGGTGTGATGGGGACCTTATGTCGTGTACTACTTGTGTCTTTAGGTGTTATCATAACTTTCGACTAAATAATGATCCTTTGATTTAGAAAGTCACCATCTGTGGTGCACTGTTCTCTGCTATTAACGGGCGGTTGTTCGAATTATTCTTCGCCAGTCTCATGTCTCAAAAACTTTAGCTTCCAGTCGCAGTAAAAATAATTTATCACATCGCCAATGAATCCAAATGCTGTCATGCCTATGACAATTATGGAAAGCCAGGTTGGAATATTAATATACTTATTCAACAACCATATAACGGCAACGATGAATAATAAAAAACAGCCGACAACAGGTATCGCCATACGCGATCGCCGACTTGCTTTTTCAAGCTCTTTTATTTTCTTATCAACGTTCATCAACAATCCAACTATTCTTTATATGGTTCCCAAATAACGATTCTAACTTATTGGGCTCATGCCTACACTAAAATTGTTGATACCTCGTGAAGCAAACCTCGGCTTGGTGATATTATTTCAGGGGAATAGAGGAAAGACAAGAAGAATGTAGAATTTAGTATCAGGAATCCGGAATTTCAGATTTTGGCAGGAAATGCCCCAACTGGCGAAGGGCACCATTTAACTGCTCAGTACACATGGTCAGCGACTCTCTGGATCGCTCAAGATTCATCATCACGGCTTGGACCTTTTGCAGAGCCGTAATCATCTCGCTGCCCTCATTGGAACGAGGATTGTAGTCGGTAGCCAGGACTGTGACCAGTGCCTGAACCGTTGTTTGTGCTCTATTAAAGACCTCGTCGAGCTGGGCCACGGCCTTCTTATTGGCCGCTATTGTTTCCTCAATTCTTTTGATGATAATCCTTGTATTGTCAAAGGTGTGTCTGTATCGGTTAAAGCCCTCCTGATAAACCTCTCTGACCTGCCCGGCCGTGAAGGCTCTGTCATATATTGCAACATCATCAATCATACCGTTGAAACATCCTGTCTTGGTTGCCGCATCGGCGCCGATTACGATTGCCTGTGGTCTGGTTTCCGCAGACATCTCGGATACGGAGTTATCCAGTTGCCCGTTTATGTAAATCGCCAGGTCGCCTGAGGCCTTTGTTACAACGGCGATATGATACCACCTGCCGGTCTTTATTCTGGCCTTGCCGTCGATATAGTTGAATGAATCGAAGCCGGCCCTGATGTATGGATTGCCGTCGCCATTCGGATCGTACAGTTCCACCCAGTTATTATTACCGCTG
The DNA here is from genome assembly GCA_011776225.1 of Phycisphaerae bacterium. Classification (GTDB taxonomy): domain Bacteria; phylum Planctomycetota; class Phycisphaerae; order Sedimentisphaerales; family Anaerobacaceae; genus CS2-K091. The sequence continues at coordinate 18,190 of JAABXR010000105.1, read as the reverse complement.
CCGCCTTCGTCGATGAGATAGATGCCGTTGGAAGTGATAGACTTTATATATATCCAGAGCATTTTAGTCTGTTCAGACAAAAGCCCGGGGATCCGCCCGACTTCGAGATAGTCACCGTCTCCGTCGAGATGAAGGGCCTTGCCGAAAGTACCGGTTACCCAGACGGGATTCCCGCGAATTGTAGCGTGCCTGCCACCGAGAGAATCGAATGCCGTTTCGCCCGATCCCTCGTTGAACCTCCAGCATGAAGAGCTACCCAACGCCGGCCCGGAAAGTAATAAAACAACCACTACTGGCACAATCTTATATGAGATATTCGTCTTTATTGTCATCTCAAAGACCTTTCAAAACAAAAGTTCATTTTGATTCAACTTGACAGTAGGAATCGACATCGCCACTACTCATTTTATTAGGACGACTCTCGGCTGTGACGGTTGACAAAGAAAGCTCAATACCGGAATTAATATTTGACAGAACCAGGTTGGAATCTCAATACTCCGCCCACAGGCGTCTTCATTGACAGCCCTTTGAGACTGTGGAGATAATGGATGCTCGATACGTCTGAGACGTTGAAACGCTCAGACGCCAGGTAAAAAATTTACGGATAATTGTGAGAAAGCCGGAGAAATATAAAAAAAATTGCCTGCCCAAGAAGACCATCGAATTTTCGTAAGCACTTTTGTTTGCGGGGATTAGCTTTCCGACGAGTACGTCCTATAAGAAAATTTGCACTTTTTTACTAAAATTTGAATTTATTTATTGACTTTGTGGTAGAAAGTGGTAAAATCTCCCACAATTGTTCTGCTTAATGGGAATATAGCCATGCTGTTATTAACAGGTGAATATCAACACGTTATCGATGGTAAAGGCAGAGTTCTCATTTCCAACAAGCTCAGGCATCAAATCGATGTCGATGAACACGGCAGCAATTTTTATCTGGTACTCGGTGCTAATGGTATTCTTTGTTTGTACCCGGAGAAATATTTCGAACAGATAGTCTTGGCGGTCGCACCCGATGCCACCGCACCGGATGAGGCCGTGGCATTCGAGAGGATGAGCTTTGCATTGGCAAGCAAGGTAGAGCTTGACGCTCAGGGCCGATTGCTTATCAATGAAAGACTACGAAAGCGCGCGGGCTTGAAAGAACAAATTACACTGGTCGGTGTCCGGGACCATATTGAACTCTGGAACAACGAAAACTGGGAACAGTACCTGGCGGACCACATGGCCCAATACCAGAAGCAGATGTCACAGGCTCGCCAGGTCGTCTTACAAAAACAAAACGATGAACTTGAACTTTCTTGACAGGAGGCGAAATGATTGAATCGGATTCTAAACATTATCAAATCGTAGAGAAGAGCCTCGCAGGAGACAGAGCTGTTGATGAACAAACATTCGCCTCGCTGGAAATCCTTTCCGAAAGGCTTGAGCATCTTAAGAACGTCGACAGAATTTTTGATGGTGTTACATTTTCGCCCCAGGTCATGGATCTTAAAGCCAGGAACAGGGAAGTGGCTGTTGGTTAATCGGTAGTGTGTCGCCGGTATATCGTAATATCTCTGAGATTGGTATATCGCGACAAGATATGAAATTAGAGACACAATGGAGGTGAATAGCTCGAAAGTAGAGCATATTCCGGTATTAGCAAGGACGCTTCTCGAGCAGGTAAACTTACCCCGGGATGGGGTGATGGTCGATGCGACCATAGGACATGGAGGTCATAGTTTACTGTTCGGCAAGACTTTGGGCCCCAATGGTGTGATCTTCGCTCTTGATGTTGATAAAAAATCTATCCAAGGGGCCCAAATTAGAACCAAAGACCTTGCCTGCAAGGTTTTTTATATATGCGGCAATTTTTCGCAAATTGGCGAGTTTGTACGCCAAAAGGGGGTAGAGAAAGTTGATTTCATATTGGCGGATTTGGGTCTGTGCTCAAGTCAGCTTACAGATACTGATATTGGCCTTAGTTTCCAGACCGATATGCCGCTCGATATGAGAATTGACAAAAGAATAAAGACCAGTGCTGCCGATATTGTTAATAAGGCCGACCAAAAAAGCCTTGCGGATTTGATTTACAAATTCGGTCAGGAAAGAGCCTCGCGGCGTATCGCGCGTTTTATCGTCCGACAGCGCCGCCAACGACCGATAACAACAACGGGCCAACTGGCTGCGATAGTCTGCAGGGCACTGGGAAGGCCCGGACAAAAACGAAGCAGAATACACCCGGCAACAAGGACTTTCCAGGCATTGAGAATCGCCGTCAATAACGAACTGGAAAACCTTGAGAGGCTGCTTGAGTCGGCATCGGACCTGTTGGCAAAAAAAGGCAGGATTGCGGTTATCAGCTACCACAGCCTTGAAGACAGATTGGTTAAGAACAATTTTAAGGCAAATGAAAAAGCCGGCATTTATAAGATTATCACAAAAAAGCCGATTGTACCGTCAAGGGAGGAAATTGCGGAAAATCAACGGGCAAGAAGTGCGAAGTTAAGGATCGCTGAAAGAAAATAAAGGTAATAGTGAAGAAGGAGTTTTGCTATGACTCGCGATGTCAAAATTGGATTGCTGTTAGGTTTGGCTTTCATATTTATGATAGCCTTTGTTATTAATGGCCTGCCGAGCTTTCGAGGCGATGGCAATGAGCTGACTAAATCAATGGTCAATCCCCCTAAGCAGCCTGGTATTGGGGCAAACGAGCGAGATGTCATCGTCTGGTCCAAGGCGATTGAAAAACAACCCTTCTTTGAGAACACCCTCCTTGAAGAACCGGATATTCGATACAGAACCAACCTCCCTCGGGGCACTGAACTGGCAAAAGGAAATAATGCTTCGAGTCTCAACTATGGCGATACAGTCAAGATGGTTACGTACGGACCGATGGAAAACCAGGGAATGGACGTCAAAAAGACCGTGACGGTAAAACCGAAGCCCGCTTTGCCGAAAATTCATGAAGTTACTGATGGTGACAACCTGGCCTTCATCGCAAAAAAATATTACGGTGACGTGGAGGGCAACAAAAGGGTCAACATCATGAAGATATTCGAGGCTAATCGTAACCTTCTGAAGGCCGCCGATGAAATCCAGGTTGGCCAGAAATTAATTATACCGCCTCTGCGTGGCTCGACATCATCCAACGAGAAAAATAAGGGCGGTCTTACCAGTTCTTTTTTTGAGAAGGTTAGATCTATCGGCCGCCAGCATCTTTCTTTGAAAAAACCCGACAGCCCAAAGCAGTCAAAATCATACAAGGTTCGCGAGGGTGACAATTTATGGAAAATTGCCGCTGATCAGCTCGGAGACGGCAACCGCTATATCGAAGTAGCAAAACTAAATGATGATATTTTGCCCGATGAGGACAGCCTGACTGTTGGAATGACTTTGAAATTGCCACCTCGATAGAAATTCAGGATGGTCGCAGCATTGAGTAAAATAAAAGTAAGACTCGTTCGAAATCCGCTGAACACTATGCGCTGATTAAATTATGAGGCCCCAATTTCGCTTTGTATTTGTTGTTTTTTATTTCACGGCCGTTTTGATTTTCGCCGTTTATCTACGTAGTGCAAACAATCGCATCTTCTACCAGCTTATCACTCTACAGGCCGAACAAAGCTGGCTGATACAGGAGCTTACGAACAAGCAGCTTCAGGTTGAAACTTTAATAAATCCAGCTGCGGTCTCTGAACGCCTTGGTGGTCCGTGACGATTGGCGCGCGTAATCAGGTGCAATCAACGTGAGAAGTGCTAGAACGATTATTATCTTCTTTTTGCTGCTGATAGTGGCTTTTTTGTCACTGGTTGCACGTTGTGTCTACCTTCAGCACTTCAGGAGCGAATATTATACCAACCTCAGCACAAAACAGCAGCGAGGCCGTCTCAACAAGGAGCCGCAACGTGGCCCGATACTTGATTCCCACGGCAGGATACTTGCAGCTCCCAACCGGGTACAGTGCATTTATGCCGAGCCAAGGGCTATTAAGGACCCTATAAATCCTTCCGTAAAACTTGCTCCAATCTTAAATATGTATGCCAGTGACATAATAAAACTCATCCGGAAAAGCAAAAATCCCGGTTTTGCAAGAATCAAGGTCGGTGCAACGGCGGAGCAGTGCAGTGCCGCACGTAAAATTTTCGGTATCGGGGTACAATCCGACTGGCAAAGGACTTATCCGAGTGGTCGTCTGGTGGCACACGTCGTTGGTTTTACAAGCCGCTACGACAACCGGGGATTGAGCGGAATTGAATTGCAATACGACAAAGAACTCCGCGGTTCACCCGGGCAGTATACCTTTCTCGTAGATCCCTTTCGTCGTCCGGTTCAGCCGGGGCAGCAAGAAAGTGTTGTTTGTAACGGAGTCGGCATAATACTGACTATTGATTCTGCCATACAGCAGTTCACGAGGGCCGAACTCTTAAATCAATACCAAAGCTTTGAGGCCGAGGCCGCTATTGCGATTGTGGCATCGGCGAAGACCGGTGCCATTTTGGCAATGGTTTCGCTCCCTGATTATGACCCGAAACAAATCGGCTCTTCCGACCCGAACACCTTCCGCAACCGGGTGGTAACCGACCAGTTCGAGCCCGGAAGCATGATAAAGCCCATTGTCGCGGCCATTGCAGTTGATAGAGGTGTCATAAAAAAGGATGAGAAGATATTTTGTGAAAACGGCGACTACTACAGCAGAAGTTTCGGAAGAGTCAATGAATACAGAAACCACAAATTCGGAAATTTAACTGTCAGAGAAGTCCTGATTAAATCCAGCAATATAGGCATGGCTAAAATCGGCCAGAAAATGGGACCCGGAAAACTTTACGACGGCCTGAAGCTCTTTGGTTTCTCTAAAAAAACAGGAATAGAGCTGCCCGGCGAGGTTGAGGGATTATTAAGGCCGACGAACGAGTGGACCGGATACAGCGTGACCCGCATACCCTACGGTTATGAATTAAACGTAACAGCGATGCAAATGCTTCGAGCCTTCTGCATACTTGCAGCAGATGGCAGAACCGTACAGCCTCATATCGTCAAGGCTATAGTGGACGGTAATGGCGAGGTAATTAAGCTTAGACACTCATCTCCCGATGTCGGCTATATCATAAAACCGGAAGTCGCAAGGTGGATCGTAAAAGACTGCCTCGTTGGAGTAGTGAATGAGAGGGAAAACGGAGGCACCGGCTGGAGAGCCAAACTCGACAAATGGCAGGTCTTCGGCAAGACGGGAACCGCTAATATCGCTAAAGTCGGCGAGAGGGGCTATGAAGACAATTCAAACATTGCTTCCTTCATAGCAGGCGCTCCGGCTGAAGACCCTGCTGTAATAGTGCTGGTTTCAATCCGAAGACCAAACGGAAGACTCGGAAAAGGTGATAGCGGAGGCTCCGTCGCCTCACCGGTTGTCGGCAGAATACTTGAAAAAACTTTAACGTACCTTAGAGTAAATTAATGCTTTGAAATTTTAACTATTTTCTCCATTATCCTCCTCTGTGGCACGAACTAATTCGTTCAGTTCTTCTATGATTGGGCGCAACTCGGTATTTCGTATGCTACGCCAATGCCATATGGTGAATTCTGATAGTGTGATTGTCACGATTAGTACAACATATGCTCCAAAACCAAAAACTTGCATTTTTGTGGCAAACCAAGAAATTGATAATGCTAATCCAATCACTGAGCAAAATACGGCCAGTTTTAAACGGCGACCGTGAGGTCTTTTGATAAAGTAGGATTCGAGAGTCTGAATCACCTTGATATATAGTGCGGCCTTTTCAGCATAATTTTGATTTTTTAAATCTGGTAAAGCTCGTTCCTTGCTTTTTGTGAAAACTTGGGAAAGCTCTTCTTGCTGTCGCCTTCCTCCCAACCAGTTAAGTGTGTTGTATATGACGAAAATACTGCTATACCATAAGGGATTTCGAGATGCGAACAAGAGAATCACGAGTAATAGTGCTAACGATAATATTATTAATGTCTCTCTGATACCAGATGGAGCTGCATACTTCTTTGGATCTAACAATCTAAATAATAACTCTAATTCTTTATCCGTTGCCCATATCCAGAAAAAAATAAGCACTCCTGTCATCGCAAAGAGCGTAAAGTAACCGATCTTCATCAAATCGAAAGGCATTTTCAGAGCTCTCTGAAGCTCAGACAACAGCAAACCCAATGTTATAGTGGTCGAGATCAAATATATGGCCCATTTTCGTGCTTTCCCGATTTCGCTGCACTTATCAATGTTTCTAAGATAATTAGGCTTATATACCACTCTCTAATCCTTCGGATTCAGCATTATAAACTATTAATGTTATTTTTATGGCAGCTGATGTAGAGTCATATATTATAGTATAGAAAGAGCTAAACATAGCGTCAAAAGATTTTCCACTCATTCATAAGCATGTAGATGGTCATTAATAAACATTTTGAAAAGAATATCGCGTGTACAGAAGGCTTGGTGATGCATTTTGCAGCCTGAATTTATCTTTTTCACACAAGTTCCCGATAGCATCATTGACAAATCTGTGCTATAAGATGTATTCGAAAGGGGATCTGATTCTTAGGAATACTTGAACTGAAGAGGTCAAAACAAATTCGATCATGTGGTAATTTTACCAAAATTTTGTTATCTTAACGGAAAATTAAGATTTAGGAACGTTCATTAAACAATCTATATCCTAAATGTTGGAAAATATTACCTTTCACAAGGTGCGTATATTGGCTCGAATAATATATGGAATAGCAGGACAAGGCTTTGGTCACAGCAGCAGATCGCATTTGACAGGGCAGAGGCTCATCGATGCCGGACACGATGTTATGTTCGTCGGATCGCAAAAATCACTTCTGTATCTTAAACAATATTTCGGAGAGCGCGTCAGAGAAATTTTCGGCCTCTCTTTTGCCTTCGTGGATGGAAGGATTGATAAATCCGAAACTCTAAAGAGAAATCTTCTCAATCTTCCCGAAGGCAACCGGATAAACGATGAACTTTTCCACCAGCATTTTGAGCCTTTTGCACCTGACCTCGTGATATCGGATTTTGAGCCTTTCAGCGCGTGGTGGGCCTGGCGAAACAAAGTACCGTTTATCAGCATAGATCATCAACATATGCTGACGCTCTGTGAACTGGAACACAGGAGCGGAAACTGGTTCTCACGAATAACCGCAAGCGTCGTAACAGAATGTCACTATGTGGGGGCGGCTGCGTACATTGTTATCAATTTTTTCGATGCTCCACTGCGGATTGATTCGGCGATTCTATCACCGCCTGTTATAAGGCCTGTTGTGGGCGCGCTCAAGCCGAGTAATGGCGAGCATATCTTGCTGTACTCGACCACCGGCAGGGATGAAGACCAACTGCAAGAGGTGCTTGATAAATTTGGTGAACAAAAATTCTTTTTATACGGCTTCAAAAAGGCCGGCCAATACGCCAACTGCACATTCAAGGAACGCTCAACAGAAGGATTCCTGGCCGATCTGGCCTCGGCGCGGGGCGTGATAGCTTCGGCCGGCTTTTCGTTGATCAGTGAGTGTCTGCATTTGAAAAAGCCGATGTGCCTCCTGCCTATTACCGGCCAGTACGAGCAGATAATAAACGCCCATTATATAGAAAAGCTGGGATTGGGTGTCTCGGCTGAAAAACTGGATGAAGAGATTTTAGGCCGTTTCCTCAAGCATCTCGATAAGCCGATGTCCGACGATGATAGGATTCTTTGGCCTGACAATGATAAATATTTCAGAATTTTGCAGAATGTTCTAAATAACTTGGATAAGCCGATTAGTATCGGGCTTTCTTAGGCTGTGTATCCGAAATATCGGACAGTATTTGCCTAAGTGTCAAATTTGCGTTGATATGGACAGGAACATCAATTGAAGTTGAACAGCAAATACCTGACAAATATACCACTTATCGTGCTGGTAGCGGCCAACCTGATTCCCTTTTGGGGAGTGATTTTTTGGGATTGGGACGCATTTAATGTCGTGCTTCTTTACTGGTCGGAAAACATCGTCGTCGGATTCTATAATATCCTGAAAATGGCGTTTGCCAGGGTTTCCAAACCGGCCGAACACCTCGGAAAACTATTTATGATACCGTTTTTTTCGGTACACTATGGCGGATTTTGCGCTGTCCATGGATCTTTCGTTTTAATGCTGTTTAAACAGGACAGCAGCTTTATGGATAATACCACATGGCCCTGCTTTTTTGTATTTCTACAGATGCTCCTGAACGTCATAAGACAGGCCTATTCAACTATGTCGCTGGAGATGAGGTACGCAATGGGGGCACTTTGTATAAGTCACGGCGTCTCCTTTGTCTACAACTATCTGATTAAGGGCGAATACGCAAAGATCAAACCTGAAAAGCTCATGGGCAGCCCCTACGCTCGAATTGTTATTATGCATTTGGCTGTTCTCTTCGGAGCGTTCCTGACTGCGGCGCTGGGCTCGCCAATTGGTATTCTCATTATCCTTGTGGGCCTGAAAACCTCTCTCGACGTCATATTTCACTTGCGACAGCACAAAAAGCACCAGGCAAAAACCGACAATGCTGCCAAAACAAACGTAGCATAAGACAAGAGCATGCACCAATAAAATAACATCCTTTTCCTATAAAATGAAAACCTTTTCCTATCGCCGGTACTGGACTGTCGGAATCTGAGAATATGAATAAAGCTCTTAGAAACGACTAAACAAAGACCATAGCGGTAAAGACGAAAAGAGTTGATATCTGCCAGGGAACCAGCCGAAATAATGTCAATTCTGCAACCTCGGATTTTCTCAAAATCTTCAAACAAATGTATTTGATTATTGATTAAGGATTATTTAGAATGAGGAATTTAATACAAAATAAGGAAAATGGGATTTTACATTTGAGAGAACATATATGGGTATAGCAGAAGTAGCGGCCATCGCAAAAAAAGCGGCGATTCAATTGGCCACCGTCAAGACGGGCGAAAAAAATGCCGCCCTAACTGCAATTGCAAACACACTCAGGCAGCGATGCGACCATATAACAGCCGTCAATGAAGTGGATATGGAAGCTGCAAAGAAAAGCCATCTTCCCGAGCCTCTCTTGAAACGACTAAACTTTAACGAGGCTAAAATTGAAGACGTCTGCGCCGGGGTTGAGACACTGGCCGAACTTCCTGACCCGGTGGGAAGGACTATCTCCGCCACCGAGCTTGATGTGGGGCTAAAACTTTACAAAGTAAGTTGTCCAATAGGGGTAATCGGCGTAATTTTCGAATCCCGCCCTGACGCACTCATTCAAATCTCGACCCTGTGCTTAAAAACAGGAAACGCCGTACTGCTCAAAGGAGGAAGTGAAGCAGAGAAGACCAACAATATATTATCCAAGATTATCAGTGAAATCAGCGAAAAATCGGAACTGCCTCCGGGATGGCTACAACTTCTGCAAACCCGGCAGGACGTGGCCGAGATGCTGGCGCTGGATGAATACATCGATTTGATTATCCCGCGCGGCTCGAATGATTTTGTTCGCTCCATTATGAATAATACCAACATACCCGTCCTCGGCCACGCCGACGGGATATGCCACGTTTATGTAGATGGTGAAGCTGATTTGGAGATGGCAACAAAAATCACTCTCGACTCGAAGTGCCAGTATGTCGCGGTCTGTAATGCCGCCGAGACACTGCTGGTCGACGAGAAAATTGCCGAGCAGTTCCTGCCGAAGATCAAAGACGAGCTTGACAAAGGAAACGTAGAGCTGCGAGGCTGCAAAAAGACCGCCGACGTGATAAAAGTCGAACCTGCTGGCAAGAAGGACTGGTCAACTGAATATCTGGATTACATCCTGTCGATAAAGGTCGTTGAGGGAATAGACGAAGCCATCGAGCATATAAATAAGTTCGGATCCGGCCATACTGACGCCATCGTTACGTCTAACAAGCAAAAGGCGGCTAAGTTCATGACCCGCGTAGACTCGGGAAATGTCTTCGTAAACTGCAGCACGCGATTCAGCGATGGTTACCGTTACGGCCTCGGCGCAGAAGTCGGAATAAGCACTAACAAAATACACGCACGGGGGCCAGTCGGCATGGAAGGACTCACCATTTATAAATGGAAACTCGTCGGCAGCGGACATATCGTCGCAGATTATTCTGGACCCGGGGCGAAACTGTTCGCGCATAAGAAACTGACGTAGTACCAACGGATAACATCCAATTGCTCATTGAGTCAATCGATACCGATAAGGCATTACGCTCAAAACCGCTCCAAATTTGTATGAGATAGTAATAAACCGCTTAGGGTGGTGGTGGCGGAGGTGGACCTGTAGTCGTTGTGAAACTCCAGATTATACCCTCGGTTTTACCCCAACCGTTGACCTCATCGACACGCCAGTAATACGTTGCGTTGTAATACACTATGCTCGGAGCAAACGTTGGTTCAACCTGGTTACCTATAAAGGCAGGCGGATTCGTCATACCAAAGTAGACATCGTGTGATGTCGCCCCGGAACCTTCTGTCCAGCTCAAAATGACGGTTGTATTTACATCTGTTGCGCCGTCAAGTGGATTCGGATTACCGGCCTGCTCCGGTAACGGCGGTATCGTCGTGGCCGTTAGCCAGCCGTCGAGCAATATTGCAGCATCCTCAAAATCTACTTTGCCGTTACCATAGGGTGGCGGTGCAATATCAACCGAAGATTCATCCTCCAACCAGTACTGGGCCAATATGCAATAATCTTCGAAATTCACTATTCCATCGCCACTAAAATCAACTATGGGATCTTCCATTAGCCCCACGCTGACTATCACCTGGGGGATATGTGACGAAGGTATAGTCGTGGTGACTTGAATATTGCTGCGATCATGCACCGTTAGTTCGGTCTTAAAATGGCAGCCTAAGCCGATTGCTGTGGCTTGGATAAGCATATTCCCGGCTGCAAAACCCGTTTCTAAATGTGCATACTCCTGACCTACATAAGAAGAATCAAGGCAAATTATCACATAACACGGTGCCTGAGGCAAACCACTAACAGCAAGTTGCAGATTACCTCTAACATCTCCGGACTTGATTTGCTCGATTCTATGATCCTTGGTTCTCAGGTCTGTGCTGGGATTCCTGTTGTGATAACGATAGACACCATCTTCATTTGCCAAATAAATGCTCCCGGTCAAATAATAGTTCGCCCACGCTGAGGGAACTGTTAACCCCCCTTTACCACTTGGTGTATGGTCCGTGCAGCCATATCCTGCCCATAAAATCTGCGATATTTGCTGCAACGTCAGATTAGTTTGACCGAAACTATTGACGTAATTCAAATCGGCTAATACTTCTTCAATGCTGTTGTCAGATGTAGTACAAGGATCCGGCAGCCAGCCGGGCTCGCCTTNNGCCGGGCTCGCCTTTAGGAACAGAGCAATGCACCGCCAGATTGGTTGTCAGTCCTCTGCCTGACTGTACTCCAAAAATCAATCTTGCCTTTGGATATCCGATTCCTTTCGGGCAGCTCGCTACAGGAGATTCACTGCTGTTACATAAAGAAACAGAGGCAAGCAGTGCCGGCATAAATGAAACTCCCGTGTCGAAATCAAGTGAGCTTTCATATATAATCGCGAAAGCCCCATCGTCTCTTACCTCACTTGAATACGAACTCAGTGAATGGCCGTTCGAGTCATACAAATATGTCCCACTGGGTGTGGCGATATAAATGTCCCTTTGACTCCCTGTAAAGGGAGCTTTTCCTGCAGCCCATAGGATATTACTTATCTGCTGGTCGCTGGCTGTGCCGCTGAGGCTATGCTGTGAGTACCTGCTATTAAGACATGTTTCCACAGAGTTTCCTGTAACTATCGGCTGAGGAAGCGACATTATACCTGTTGAGACAATATTAGAAGCAGCACTGATTGTCGCGGATACGGCCACCCCGATCTGAAAAAACATTGTCAGTAGAGCTAACGTTGCAATTATTTTCCGACATTTCCCATGTGATTCCATTGACGGCTCTCCTGTAGAATTTAAGCCCTAAAATACCATAATTTCATCTCATTGTCAAAAACCTCCCGGCACGTTTCGGCCCTTGACTGTCAAAAACATTGTTGATATTCTATTGCAAATACGGCTTGGCAGCGTAGCCGAGCAAGGAGATATGGGTAATCTCAGCTTTAATGCGAAATATTATCAAGACATTTTGAAAGGGCCCCTGTTATGAATAAAAGAATTCCTTACGCGCTGGTTATCTTAAGCCTTTTAAGCAGTTGTATCTTGGTTCAGGCCACAGAATCCCAAAATCCCTACCTCGGTCGATGGGCGTTGACAATCCCCGGCGGAGGCCCGGGCTGGCTCAGTGTTGAACAGAAAGAGGGATATCTCGATGCCCAAATACTGTGGGGAGGGGGAAGTGTAGTCCCTGTGGACTTTGTCCTTGTGGACGAAGAAAACCTTATTATTACACGTAATCACAGGGTTGAACGCAGGGACGCCGCCGGTAAAGTGGTCCGGAGGCAAACATTAACGGAATTGATTATGGCCAAAGTTTGGGGCGATACAATGGAATTGGTACACATCCGCCCCAACAGAAACGGTAAAGGCGTAAGACGTAGTGAATTCACCGGCAAGAGGATTCCCCCACTGCCGCCCAGGCCCGACCTGTCCAAAATCAAATACGGTAAAGAAATTGTTCTTTTCAATGGTAAAAATCTTGATGGCTGGAAGCTAACAAATCCCGGCCAGACCAACGGATGGTCCGTCGAAGACGGCGTCCTTGTCAATAAGCCCATTCAGCAAAAAGGAAAACCACACGTCTCTTACGGTAACCTTCGCACGACCGAAGAGTTCGAGGATTTTAACCTGAAACTGGAAGTGAATGTCCCCAGGAAGGGCAACAGCGGGATTTATCTTCGGAGCATATACGAGGTCCAGGTCAGCGATTCATACGGCAAGAGTCTCGATTCACATAATATGGGTGGGATTTACAGCCGAATTACACCGAGTGTCAATGCAGAGAAGCCCGCAGGGCAGTGGCAGAGCTATGATATTACGCTGATGGACAGGCACGTGACGGTGGTGCTCAATGGCAAGACAATTATAGACAACCAGCCTCTCCTTGGCTGCACGGGCGGCGCGCTCTGGTCGGATGAATTCAAACCGGGCCCAATATATCTGCAGGGTGACCACTCGGCAATCAGTTATCGCAATATCGTCCTGACACCCATCATCAAGGGCCGGGTCAGCCAGAAAGGCGTTATATTTGAGGATAGGTTCGAAGGAAAGCTGGGCAAAGGCTGGAACTGGTTGCGGGAAGACCCGAAAAAATGGCGCATAAAGGATGGTGGATTAGAAATTTGCGTTCAGCCCGGCGTGGCACATAATGTAAAGAATGCTCTGGTTCGCAAAGTACCCGACCGCAGCAAAGGAAAATTCGCCTTCGAAGTAACCGTCACGAATAATACTGTCCCAACCCAGCAGTATGAGCAGGCGGGAATAACCTGGTACAACAATGACAAACCTGGATTTAAGTTTGTCAAGGAGCTGGTCAGTGGAACAATAATGATGATTCCGAGCCGAAAGCCCATGCCGGCCAAGTCCGTCCAGCTCAGGCTCATTGTAGACGGCGACGTTTACACCGCCTTGTTCCGCCCGGATGCAAAAGGCCCATTCCAAACCGCGGCTAAAGGCAAGCTGCCCCCACAACGCAACGACCAGGTCAGCATACAGTGCTACAACGGACCGCCGGATGCCGAGCACTGGATCAGGTTTGATGATTTCCGCATTTACAAACTCTCCGAGTGACACCTGTCACTGACCAAAAGGAGCGGCCATGCGAAATCCTAATAAAGCCAAAAAGACAATGGCAAAAAACGGTAACAATACCCCGGCCAAATCAAGCAACACAAACCGCGGTGTGCCCCGGCGCAGTTTTCTTGCTGCCGGGCTTGCTATCCCTTTTATTGTTCCGCGGAATGTCCTAGGAGGGTCGGGCCATCAGGCCCCGAGCGATACGCTCAGGATTGCTGCCGTAGGTATAGGAGGAATGGGCCAACACTATCTGGCCGGCTGCAGGAACGAAAGAATCGTCGCACTCTGCGACCTCGACCACAGTCTCTCTGCAAAAGTGTTCCGGACATACCCTAACGCGAAACGTTTTCACGACTTTAGAAAGATGTTCGACAGGGAAGAAAAGAACTTCGACGCCCTTATCATCGGCACGCCGGACCATTCACACGCCATTCTGCTTATGGCGGCTATCAAATTAAACAAGCACATCTACTGCGCAAAGCCAATCACGCACAGCATCGGCGAGGCAAGAAAGGTCCGGGCCGCCCTGGCCAAAGCCAAACGCCTTGTCACCAAGTCCAGCGTCCAGTCTTCGGCGACCGACCCCGCCCGAAGCACAACGGAGCTTTTGAATTCGGGCGTTATAGGAAGCGTGCGGGAATTGCATATCTGGTGCCACCACCCGGCTTACCCGTGCTCGTTGGTTCGGCCGACTGATAAGCAGACACCGCCGCCCGGTATGGACTGGGACCTTTGGATTGGTCCGGCTCCGTACAGGCCATATCATTCGGCATATCATCCCGCAAACTGGCGCCCCTGGTGGGATTTTGGTACAGGAACTGTCGGCGATATGGCATGCCACACTATGCACGTTTATTTCAAAGAGCTGCAATTGGACGCGCCGAAGATGATCTACGGTTACGGCTCCACGAGGCACAAGGGCTTCTTCCAGTTCGTCTCGACGCCCGAGTGCCAGAGCCACGCCAATGTCGTGACATGGCAATTTGATGCACGGGACAAGCTCCCGCCCATGACCTTACACTGGTATGATGGAGGCATAAAGCCTCACAGACCGCCCGAACTCGACCACAACCTCAGGATGCCCTCCAGCGGCCTCCTCTTCGTGGGCGAAAAAGGCAAACTGATAACAGGCTATAGCGGAGGAAATCCTTTCGGCAGGACTCGTCTTGGATTGGCGGGTGGCCTGCTGCTGCCCGAGAAAAAGTTCCGCGACTTTGTACAGCCTCCCAAAACAATGCGCCGTTGTGACTCTCATTACACCGAATGGACCCAGGCCTGCAAGACAGGCGCCCGTACGGTCTGCCCGGTCGAGTTCGGCTGCGAGATGACGGAACTGGCCCTGCTCGGAACACTCGCCCTACGCACAAGGCGACCGCTCGAATGGGACGCCAAAGAAATGCGAATTACCAACAGCAGGGAAGCCAATGATCTAATCGATCCACCCTACCGTACCGGGTGGACACTGTAGCCGGATGCGGCTCAAAACTGAAAAACGGAACCTGAGGTGTGAACTTAATAGGTTATACTAACAGACATCATAAAATTATGATTTGGAGTTTAGATAAGGAGGTTCCAAATGTTTCAATGCCAACCTCAAACGTGTTTTCACGGCTGTCCTCACCCTGTTAACCGTCGACATTTCCTAAAACACTGTGGCGCTGCTGCAGTCGCAGCAGCAGGTTCACTGACACCATTTGCAGCGATTGCCGCAGAGAAAGAGCGCACTAAGACCCGTGTCGCCGCGGTCTTTTTAATGAGCATGAACACACGGGAAATCTGGCCCTACCCTGACTTCGACACAAAGGCCCGACAGCGAGAGGTCCTCGCCCTGTTGAGAAAAGGTTGCCCGAAAATCGAATTCATCCCGCTCACGGTTGAGAATGCGGCTGACATGCAGAAGGTGACCGCCTTAAACAAAAAAGTTCACGGATACCTTGTCTACACAATGACACTCGATTGGAACCATCGCGGGCAGGTCGTAAACATTGCCGACCTCGGTATGCCGACAGTTGTGGCCGATGAGTTCCTCGGCGGTTCCGGTGTATTCCTTACAGCATACGGCGCACTCCACGACCGGAAAGTCCCTGCGGTGGCCGTCTCCACAACACGCCTCACTGACCTCGTCCCCGTTGTGCAGCAATTCGTAAATGTCCGCAGGAGAGGTGCTAACCTCGCTCAGTTCGCCCAGCACTGCGAGCAAATCTACAGAACCAGCTTTCAGAAACAAGGCACGTTGAAATGCGCCGACGATCCCGTACCCCTGACAGATATTCAAAAATGCGTCGAGCGCCTCCGCCGGTCGAGTTTTTTAATCATCGGAAGAGGCCGCCCCGGTCAGGAACAAGACTTTCTTGGTGTCAAAGGCCGCTACATCGATTTCGATCAATTGCACTCATACTACGAAAAGATTGACCGCGATGAAGCGGCTGAGTGGGCAAACCGATGGTCAAAACAGGCAGACGACCTCCCGGCAGGCGACTACGTCGAACCGAGCCGCCCAACGCCTGATGCCGTACAAAAAGCCGGCGGCGTCTATCTGGCAATGCTCAAACTGCTCAATAAATATGACACAGATTCCGTGACAATGAACTGCCTCGGCGGATTCGCTGCTGGCAAGCTGCCTGCCTATCCCTGTCTGGGATTCATGCAGCTTTTAAACGACGGCGGCCAGGGTGTCTGTGAGGCAATGCCAGACGATACAATCAGCATGTTAATGGCTAGGATTCTAACCGGCCGACCGGGATTCGTCTCTGATCCCGCCCTGGACACATCAAAAAATCAGGTTATATACGCCCATTGCGTGGGGACTACCAAAGCCTTCGGCACCGACGGCAAATCCAACGGCTACCGAATCCGAACACTGCACAATCGAGACCCGCGAGGGGCATGCGCCGAATCCTTCATGCCCGCAGGCTACATGACCACCACCTTCCGAACCAACATCGGACGCAAAAAGATGGTCATTCATCAGGCGAAGGCTATCGGTACTCTGGATAGTGAAAAGGGCTGCCGCACAAAACTGATTGCCGAAGTCCGCGGCGACATTGGAAAGCTTTTCAACCAATGGAACCAGTTCGGCTGGCACAGGGTCACAGTCTACGGCGACTTCAGCGAACCGCTCGCCGAATTCGGAAAGGCACTCGGCTTGGAAATCATCCGGGAAACATAACAAAACTGAATTCCGACATGCGAATTCGAAGAACGAGACGCACGCTCGATTCTCATGAGTTGTGGCTAAATTCACAGGCAATTTAACATTTTACATCTTTGCTAATAAGTCCAAACCTTGTACAATATAAAACCCTTAATTCGAAATACTTGATTATGAAATACAAGTGGTAAATTATGCGAAATTTCACAAACGCCAAACGTATAGTAATAAAAATCGGCACGAATATCCTGACCAAAGACAGCGGAATCGACGCCGCCTACGTTCGCCGCATTGCAGGTCAAATTAGCCGGCTCCTAAAAACGGACAGACAGCTTGTCATCGTAACTTCCGGCGCTATAGGGATGGGCCGCGGCCAACTCGCGCACTCAGGTAAAGTAAAGGACATCAGGATGCGACAGGCCTATGCCGCTATCGGCCAGCCTTTGCTGATGGCCGAGTGGAGAAAATCCTTTCTGCGCTACGGCGTCACAGTCGCCCAGGTCCTCCTGACGGCCGAGGTGCTAAACAACAGAAAGACCTATCTGAACCTTCGCAATTCCGTCGAGACACTTTTGAAACTATCGGTTGTACCGGTCCTCAATGAAAACGACAGCGTCAGTACCGATGAAATCGGCTCGGCCTTCGGTGACAACGATAAATTAAGCGCGCTGGTCGCCAGCAAAATCGACGCCGATGTCCTGATAATGCTCAGCGACATCGATGCGCTCTACGATAAAGATCCCCGTAAATCAGCCGACGCCAGGCCGATATCTACGGTTTACGAGATTACCGCAGATATTATGCGAAGCGCGGGAGGAAAAGGCAGTGGACTCGGAACGGGCGGAATGAAAACGAAAATCGAAGCCGCAAGGATTGCCGCCAACGCAGGCTGCAGAATGGTACTGGCAAACGGCAGGATAAAAAACGTCCTCGGAAGGATTATAAATGGCGATGAAATCGGCACCGTCTTTATGCCAAAGAGAAAGCTCAGCAACCGCTCCAGATGGATTCTAAATAACGCCCCGGCCGGAGTAATCAATATCGACGATGGCGCAATGCGGGCCGTAAAGAACCGTAAGAGCCTTTTGCCAAGCGGCGTGGTATCAGTAAAGGGCTCATTCGAAGTCGGCGCCGTCGTCATGCTAAACGACAACGCCAAGGCCGTCACCAACCTCAGCAGCACTCAGCTAAAAAACCTGGCGGGAAAACACAGCAGCGAGATTAGAAAGGCCCTCGGCCCAAAACACCGAGACGTGGTGGCAATCCCCGAAGATATTGTCATGATCGAT
>JAABXR010000386.1:18401-21902 GCA_011776225.1 Phycisphaerae bacterium | reverse complement strand
CCACCGCTGCCGGATCTATGACGTCGTAGCCCGGCAGATTGTCACCCATCCACGAGCCGTATACGTGAATGTCGTCAATCGTATCGGCTGAGATGCATTTGAAGTCATCCGCAAGAAGCTGCGGATCGTAAGGCGGTGGTACAAACTGAGGAGTATGGGTTGCATCCACGTCTACACCCGTATCGGTAAGGTCCGGTGCCTGAGCCCACTTTATCACATTCTCAGTGGTTGTCACGACTGTGGCCATGGATTTCTCGTCCTCGTAGTGCGGCCACCTGCGTATACCGATGAACGGCTGCTCCCACTTGATGTAGTTGGGGTCGGTGTCAAGCTCAAAGGCCACGTCGAAGCTCTCGAAATAGAGAGGATCTTTAATCGGAGTAATCGTGTGCGGATCCAGTACAGTACCCGGATCAAGCGGTCCCTCAAACGGGAATGTCACGGCATCATCCATCCAGTGCCATGGGCGTGTCTTCCAGCCCCAGGGAAATTCCGGGTCGGTTCCGACGGCTGAATCGTAAACGGCCACGATACTGAGCCAGAAGATATCATCAGTTGTATCCTCAAGATAGTCTCCCTGCCAGAAGTATTCGTCAGGATTCAGATGCAAAGTATACTGGAAGGCGACATCGTTGGGATAGTAGTTGTGGTAGAAATCTGTGCCTACCTCTTCGACCTCGACCAGGTCTGCAGGGACATCAAGCTGCCAGAGCAACTTCTCCGGATAGCTGTAAGAAACATCATCCGTAATCACAAACGCCAGGTCGAGCGAATTTCCGTCCGGGTCGGTCCATGGTGACCAGCCGCCGGCAGCGTTACCGAATACAGCAGCATCTTCGAATAGAGTATCTGTTGTTTTCCAGCCGATCCGGGTATTCAACGGATCTCTTAATTGGATGGTAATTACTAACCAGTAAATTTCGCCTGCTGTCTGATAGAACAACGGAGGTGGAATGTTGACGATGTTACACTGATATATGTTCTTGTGGTCGTTCGTTAGTGGAGTTTGACCTGCGGTCATAAATCCCTGGTCGCCTTGTCCCCACAAGCGTGTTGTGAATTGGCCGGGCAGGAAATCCTGGGACCATTGAACCGTGCCCGGGTGGCTGTAACTAGTTGGATCACCCGGATCTTCAGGGACGTTGTCGTAGATTTCGACCTTAATGGCTTCAATTGTCCCTACGACGTCTCCTCGCCATGAGTACCAGAAGTGGATGTCTCTTACAGGACCGCTTTCCGTACATCTCCAGTCGTCGCCCGACTTGTTTATCGATGTGAAGTCTAAATCCCAGCCGCAGGGGTCGGGAAGCTGCGGATCGTGCATCTTGTGCGGGTCGCCGAGATCCCACTCACCGTCAGGCGCGGGAACATTGCTCCAGAATCCAATCTTCCATGTAGTCGGTAGTTGAGGCGGAATCATTCCCGGTTGGGTCATACCGAAATAGGAACCCCACCAGTGAATGCTGGTTACGGGCATGCTGCCGAGGCAGCGATAATCGTCGGCAACGATCCTCATGGTATCACTCGTACCTGCAATCGGCGTCGCATAGGAAGGTTGATCCCAGCCGGAATATTCCGGTATTTCGCTGTTCGGGTCAACCTCGATAGGCGGTTGAGACCATTTCAGATGCGGCATAGGCGGCTTTGGAGGTATCTCCTTGGTTGTCAGCTCAAACGCCATGTCCCAGGACATCGTCCGAGTCGGCCAATAGATTGGCTCCCCGAACATGTATGGAATGCCTAATACGGGATCAGTGGGATTAAAGATTCGAACCGCATCATCCAGTGCCCGTGAGTTCAGGTCACGCAGTCGTGTCTTCCAGCCCCACGGGTAAAATGGAGTTCCTGTAGTATACTGTGCGGCGATACTTATCCAGTAGATGTTGCCGCCGGGTTTCTGTTTGAACCATTCAGCCTCGGGTATATCATAATCAAACTCGAAGCATGCCTCCGGAGGCGCGTTTGGATCACGCGGGTCAATGTCCCATCCGACAAACCTGTAAGCATAGTTGTTGCATACGGTTTCCCAGATGACTGTGCCCGGGTGACTGAACCAAACGTCCGGGTTCGGGTCCGCGCCGGCGGGGACGTCGGTCCATATAGCGATGTGGAACGAATCCGGTATCTGGGGAGGATTGTCCTCACAGGACCATCCAAGGAAGGAACCCCACCAGTGAACGTCCGTTACCGGATTGTCGGTATCGCAGAACCAGTCGTCTGCAACAATCTGATTCCAGGTATATACCGAAAGCTCGTTCCAGCCGTCGAACGCCTTAGGCCTATAAGGCTCTGGTTTCTGGGACCATTTGACATAGCCTGGTCCGAAGCCGGTGCTGAGAATGGCAAAGGCCATGTCGCTGTATCGCTCCGGATCAAGTCCCCAGATTATGGTTTGCCATGGTCCCGGTACCGGTGGTTCGGTCCGCTTTACCGCGGGACAAAGGGTGATGTTGGCTCTTATGTCTCGTTTTGATTCCTGCCACCGCCAACGGGCGGGGTCCTGCGGATCATTGGCAAATGCGGTAATATCGAGCCAATAATACCGATCCAATTCCTGTGGGAATGGGTTAGTAAGGATATATTCGTAGCGGTATATTTTGGAATTTTCGTTATTCAACATCCCTGTATCGATAACGGTGACATCCCCAAGTGGGACATCGATACCCCAGATTTCATTCTGTTCGGGAAGGCAATTAACGGTCGGATCGGGATTATGAATACTGAGATGGAAGTGGCGAATTTCGGAACCTCTTATTTCGTTTCCGCCTGCATCCGTCTCATAGTTGCCCCACCAGTGGATTTCAGTTACGTCTCCGCCATCACACCTCCAATCGTCCGCGATAGTTGTCCACTCGTGGCCACTTGTTAAGGTAAAGTAGTCGTGGCAGTGGAGACCCGGTAATTCCTGGTTCGGCGGTTGCAGCCACTTATTAGCAGTTAAAGTCATGCGGGAGGTCAGCTCAAATGCCATGTCCCATGATTGGTGTACGTCGGGCCAATAAATCGGCTTGCCTTCCTCAAACTTATCACCGGTGTGAGGCCTTGTGGGTTTTCGGATCTTTACGGCATCATCCGGAGCCGGGGAGTCTGGTTTACGTCGTCGTGTCTTCCAGCCCCACTGGTGGTCGGTAATCGCGCCGGCAGGGTACCGGGCCGCAATACTGATCCAGTAGATGGATGGTGTCCCATCCGGATTATAAGGCTGGTAAAAATATTCGGCCTCTGTTAAATCCTGTTCGTAATAGAAGCAGGCCTCATAGCAATTTGTGCGCGGGTCGTAATCCCATCCGACGAATTTTTTTCTGAAGTTGTGACAGTCGATTTCCCAGACGACTTCATTGGGGTGGCTGAACGTATTTGGATCAGTCGGATCCGGGTCCGGTATATCATTCCAGATTGTGATATGGAAGCTTGTCGGAATCTGGTCGTCTGGTGGGTAGTCGGCATCATTCCAGCCCTTGAAAGAGCCCCACCAGTGGATGTCGGTGATGGGGTCATCGT
>JAABXR010000386.1:2821-18394 GCA_011776225.1 Phycisphaerae bacterium | reverse complement strand
TTAGGCTCTGCGGGTTTGGGGGGCTGGCTCCATTTGATTCTTTTTTCCAATGCCGCGGCGCCCATCGTCGCCACATCGTCTTGCCCTGTATTGTGACCTACACCCAAATCGTTTACCCGGATGTGATGTGTAATGTGCGCCAGGTCTTTGACAATGATTAAGGCGTTCTCGGGCACAGGGCCCGGCGTGCCCATGTCAAGCCTGGCGACCAGGATGCCGTCTACAAGGACATCAGCGAGACCATCGTTGTTGTCGCCATGTAGGTGAATGGAAACCGTTTTGCTGGGTACGGTGGTTGAGGTCCAAATCGAATGCCCCCCCCAGCGCATCCAAATCTCATTGGAGTAGCCGTCAATGCCCAGGGGATCGTTAACGCTCCAGTCGTCGTACCATCGTGGAGGGCCGGGATCGTAATCGGCATCCAGCCATTCTATGACGGCATACTCTTTGATCATTTCCGTTCCGGCCAAAGGATTCTCGAATTCGAGATTGCCATAGGGCTCGCCCAGATAGATGTCGGTGTTGGCTGAGTTCCATAAGACCGTGACCGCCTCCGCAGGTGAAGCCGTAAGGGCGACAATCCCACTTACAACAAAACATAAAATCAACAATTTCATAGTTCTCATAATTCAAACCTCCAAATTAAAGATAAAAGTTTATAACCCTTCCTGCGGCGTCGGCCGCAAGTTCTCTTCTCGCACAGCAAAATTATGTTTTCTCCTGGTGCTGATAGTATGTTCGTAAAGAAAGCAGCATCGTAACCGCTCCTCGACAAAATAAATCTTAACTATTCTATTGTGTTGTTTCATTGAGGTCAAGTAAAAAATCAGCAAGAAAATCAAAATTTATCGCAAAAATGGGGATATTTAATTCATATATAGCTAGCTTTTGTTAAGTTTAAGTTAGTGAAAAGTGGAATTTTGTATTGTTTCTTCTTCAGTTCGATACATTTATACAATCCGAGTCTTTTTCTTTGGCCTTGATAATTTTTAGCCTCACCCACCTTAACGTGTTTATTTTTCATTTTTTCGGCTTTTCTCGAAGAAAAAATCCAATCTTATATCTGCTATTTCAAATACCCCATTTTAACAATTTTGGCTCCCATAATAACCGTACAAGTGATACTGATAACGGCACGAAATCAAGGCTTTTAGTGGGTACAACTCGCAGCCTGGTTGTTGCAGGTCAATTTTTGTGTGTTTTATGCTATTTTTGCTCGATAAGTGACATGATAACGAAGCCAGTTTCGGCTATTTAATTAGCACGGCCCAGTATCCTTGAGAGGGACATTGTAACGTTAATTTACTCTCATGTTCGGGATGTTGAGCATCCAACCATTGGGACTTCATAATGTCCAGCCATCTTACTTCAGGTGTTTTTTTTAGTTTGCTGATATCGAGTGTGACTTCACCGCCATCGGGGAAATAGACCGCATATTCGGCGCCCGGATTTGCCAGACAGTAAGCTTCGTTTGATTTTCTGTTCGAAAGTAAATCGTTATGGGGGACACACGTGAATAAATCCATGTTATTTGTCAGCAGCCTCATGCTCCTGATATTTGCCTGCGCTTTTGTACCTAATCCCAGCCCTGAATCCGGACGGTGGAACCTTGCGGATGCCAGCCCGCCGAAGATATTGCGCCAGAACCGCTCCATCCCGTCCCGGTCATTACCGAACCGTCCGGTGTCGGCGCCATAGATTTTCACGTTGTTAAGCGGGCGAACGCGATCAGCTATTCGTGCTCGCTGGCGCTGCGCATTGTCCCAGTGTTGTTGTCCCTTTTGATGATTGTTTTGTGAGATGTCCACAAAGGAATAAGTTTCAGGATGGTCAAAGGTAGCGTTGTGCATCGGATGGGCCAGGTCCCACTTGTCCCACATCTCGGTAGTGTGTACGCTTAGGCCGGCCGCTTTGGCTTTTGCCTTGATATATTGCGACCAGTACTTGCCCCACTGCGGTGTTACTGATGTTTCGTTGTCCATACAGTAGAGGACATTACCGAATTTCAGGGAGTAAGAAAGAATTTTGTCAACGAATCGCCGCTGGAATTTTAATACGGTTTTTTGATTCTTTTCTGCCGGGATCGACCAGAAAAAATTGTTCTCACAGCGGATAGGGTGGCTGTTGACCTGTTCGGGCATACCCGTTTGAGCGGCTGTGTAGTTGATGTTGTTCTTCGGATTGAAGGGATTGACGGCCCAGTGGTCCCTATAGTAGTCAAACGTTGCCCATATTTCTATCTGTACGATAATGTCACGCTGTTGGGTTAATTTTAGCATGTTTTCAAACCTTTTCCAGTATTCCCGGTTCCACTGATTGAGGTCATACTTTCCATTATCGAGCTTTCTGAAAGGCTTAACTTCAAAACCTTTGTCGTTTCGCGAACTCATTGTATTGCGGATGTAGTTGCCGCCGACGGACTTGAGAAGGACGAGATGGTCCCTCAGGTCGGGAATCTGAAACAGGCTGTCGTCGGCACTTCCGCCGAGCAAAAGTACCGGTTTGCCATAATATTGCCAGTAAGCCGGATTTTTGGCGTAAATTTTTATTTTCTTTTTCGGTTCTGTCATGGCCCGGGCCGCAAAGGGCCGCGACGTCAGGATTGCCAATACTATCAGCAACAATTTTACTTCTTTCTTACAACTTCCCATAATATCTCCTTCCATTGACCAATATGACGATGATATATGTTTTCTATTCTGTGGATTATATATCAAGGTCCATCAATCATCAATTCACAATCCTGGATTTAGAAATTTGTTGTTCGGGACACAATGAATTATCTTGATTTTGTGTCCCTACTTTGATACAATAATGTCATTAGAAACTTAATGGAGGAAGGGAAAATTAATCCCTGGCTCGAAACAATTGGTGTCATATTCATTGCTTTGTTGGGTGTCCTTTTGGGCAGGCTGTGTTCATGCCTTCGCAAGCCCTATTGGACATGTGGCTATTTAGTGCCCACAATACTCATCACGATGCTGGTCCTGACCAGATTCAATAATGTACTGTTTTTTACCCCTCCATTTTCCTGGGTCACGGCGGGGCGGACAAGGTTTATCGTTTTAGCTTTTGCCGTTACAATGGGTCTGACCGCTCCACTTTCACGTTTGCCTCGCAGGTGTGAGAAGCTCATAGTCGGAGTTTTGATGTCTGTAGTTGTAGCTTGGTTTTCAATTATGCCCTTTCTTTTTCCGGCTTTACTAAAGGACGCCCTTTCGAATCTCACAACATCTGTAGATTCGAACGGTATTTGTTTTCAGAGTACAGATTATACCTGCGGCCCGGCCGCAGCGGTGACGGCCCTTGGAAGATTAGGCTTGTCGGCCAATGAGGGAGAATTGGCTGTACTTTCTTATACCAGCCCTATCGTTGGTACTCTGCCAACCTGTCTAAGCACGGCTCTTCAGGATCGCTACGGTACAGAAGGCCTGAAATGTCAATACCGTTACTTCGACTCGATTACCCAACTTAAGAATGCAGGCATTACGTTAGCTGTGGTTAAAGATGGTTTTATGAACAGCCACTGTGTTACTATCCTTGATGTCTCGGACTTTATGGTTACCATTGCAGATCCGGTTATAGGCAGAACGTTAATGTCGCGCGAGCAGTTCGAAAAAGTTTGGCGATATTCCGGTATTGTGCTGAAGCGAGATTCAACGCAAAACATCTGATTCGTGTTTTTTGCATACCTTTGGATTCGATCCCGAATAACTCGTCAAGTATATCCATCGGTTTGAGCCTGAGGCTATAAGTAACGAATGAGAGGCATTCGGAAGCAAAATATGGAACGTTACCACGTGAATTTCGGATTTTTTTTACATACTGTGACACACAGTTGTCACTGGCCCTGAAAAATATGTACTAAAATCATTTTATAATGGTTTAGATTTGTAGAAGGTATGAATTGAATTGGCAGATATCAACGATGCAACAGCAAGATTGAGGTGCCTAATTTGTGCAGCTATCATTCCTGCGCTGGCTGTAAGTCGAAATACCCTGCCGGGCTATTTAGGGGAGGAGTCCGGTAGGGTTTGTTTATAGATAGCCGCTGACTCTTTAAGGAGCCATCAGTTCACTTGTTTCTCAAAACAACGAAAACTGCGAACTCGGTTTCCATAGATATTTCTATCATATCCCCATCGTATTTGCCGTCGAAGATTGAATTGCCGAAGAAGTTCTGAGGATCCATCAGGCGGTAGGAGTCACCATCTTTTAAAAAGGGCTTTGCTCTAACTTTAATATTTTGTGCTTTGTTCCAATTGTAGACCGCCAGATGCGCGCGATTTTTGTCAAATCGATTGGCTAAAAGAACAGTCTTTACTCCGGCCGGACGCTTTTGCCCCTTACTGATGACAAGGTTATTTTCCTTAACTACTTTTTTGTACCGGTTAATGTTCAGGATGCCGTTGACTATTGTGTTGTCTCGGATTTCGCAGTTTTCGTTGTGCGGCGCATTGTAACCGATTCTCATGTCTATACCATACAGGTAGTTTTTGAATACGCGAATGTTTTTACTTGGCCTTCCACCTCCAATCAGGAATGGACCTTTATCGTAGCAGATGTTCTCTTCGACAAGTAAGTTATCCACATAAGCGCGCTGTGAGCCGTAGGCGTGCATGGTATAAGTGCCGTCGTATCGGCAACTCATTATGCAATTTGAAATGACTTTAACGCCTTCTTCATTTTGGGTGTAGATACAATGACCGTGGCCGCGGTCGGTACCGAGCCAGCCGTTATTGTAGATTATGCAGCCGTAAATTTCGGGATTGATTTCACCTTTCCAACAACTGACACCCTGACAGCAATTGTGGATAATCAGGTTTATGTATTTGCAGTTCTTTCCTCCGTGCATGTGAAGACCGCCCCAGGGTTTTTTCAGGTCCTTTGGGTGTGAGCCGGGGCTGATGGGCTTATCCGGGGCCGGTTCTGAGACGAATATCTCCAAATCACGAATCCATACATGAGCAGACGGACTTTGCATCGAAAGACCGCCGTCTATTTTGACTCGCTTGCCGTGTAAGGGGCGAATATGAATCGGCTTGTCCTTAGTACCTGTGAGACGAATTTCGAAAAGCTCTTTGGGACGCCGCTTGTAGGTACCTTCCAGTAGATAAATCGTGTCTCCTGCAGCGATTTTCTGCTTTCCATCAAGTGCAGAAGCAATATCCCATGGTTTATCTTGTGTGCCGGGATTAGTGGCTTTGCCGTCAGGTGATACATACAAAAGAGATGCGGAGCTAATTTCTGTAGCCAACAACAATACACACAAAACGAAGTAACATTTCATTATCTTCACCTCGCATTAGTTCATTCAAACATGTCTTAATAGAAAAAGTAAGGGGCCACCAATGGATAAACTAAAATGGCCCTCTGGGGACCTTTGCTCTGCAATTTGGACATTCTTCTTGCTGACTATGCCACAAAGCATAAACGACGCCAGGCACGATCCCAAACAAGAGAAGCGAAATACAAATAAGTATTGATAATACATCTATATGCTTTTTCCGGAATTTTCCCTCGTAACCACACCAAGGGCACCTTAAAGTGAGCCCTCGACCGGGTTCTTCGATAAATGCCATTTCTCAGTTCTCCTAATTCGTTTATTTGATTCTTTTTCATTAAAGTCGAATATACAGAGTGTTTTTGTAGCCAGTCAAGTATTAATGGACAGGTATGTTGTCAATAAATGAAAAATAATTTCGGTAATGTTCACTTATCAGTTAGCTTCGATAGTTCCTGCTTGATTTGTTCATAGAGAATGTCTGTCCATTCGGGTAATGGATATGTTACTTTAGGAAAGACCTTATTTCGAAAGTCAACAGGGCTGAGGATTACAGAAATATGTTCAATGCCTGTTTCGGCGACCAGAATAAAGAGGTCTTCAGCGGCCTCATCTCCCATGGCAAGGCACCCAATAGAAGCATTACTGCCATGAATCATAATATCGCCGCCGAGGTTCGTCCTGTTCTCAAGGCTTGCCTGCTCACGGTCGAAGTCATTAGGATAATTGATTCTAAGTGAGAGGTGGAACATGCTGTTAGGATTTAGGGATTCAATTCTATAAAGGCCTTCCGGGACCTGGCGGTCGCCTTCTCTGAGCTTTGGCCCAAGCCGGCCGCTGGCAGCAAGGATGGGATATGTTCGAATCAGGTTGAACCGGTTCTCTTTGCCACAGGCCCAAACTTCAAGGATTTTCTCATGCTTAAGGCCGATGAAAATAACTTTTTTAGGAGGATAAGGTATCTTTGCAGCCTCGAAATATGGAAGTAATCTTTTCCGAACTGCTTGACCATATTGCTCAAGACGGTCCTGTACCGTTTTTCTGCCTTTTGCAGTTTGGAGCCCCGCGACAAGATACTTCTGCAGGGGCTTTCGTAAGGTAAAGGCCAATATCCCCACACTTAGAATGATTAGAATGATATGAGGTCGTTTCATGGTATATAAACTAAAGAAAAAATCTCTTACCTCAAAGTATCGCTTGGCTGGATGGTTTATATCCCGGTTTTGCAACGCTTTACGCCATCATTTTCAGGCTTTCCTCATTCTATTCGATTCGTTTTCTGTAGAGCCGGGTTTGCAGGGCGTTTTTCCAGGCGGTCCAGTTAGAATCGCCCGGTTCGTTCTCAATGGCCATTGTTACCTGGTTTACCTTGGCGTCCAAATTGTCAATATAACAAACCATAAAGGCTTCAGGTGTGGCGGGCAGTTTCGGTGAGCCGAATTCATATTCGCCGTGATGAGACAGGATAATATGGCAAAGGGCGTCCAAAACTTCCTGTTCGATCTGTGTACCTTTTGCTCTGAGTTCATCAGCCTTCTGGTTTACCATTATAACAGTTTTTACAATATGGCCGATTAGCTGGCCTGAATCGGTATATGAAAAGGCCATATCGTACGAAAGCTCTTCGGTTTTGCCCATGTCGTGAAGGAATATCCCGGCCAAAACCAAATCGGACTGTGCTTTTGGATAAAACGGCAATATCGAAACAGCTATTCGCAGCATGTTATGAGTGTGCTCCAGCAGCCCTCCGAGGTAATTATGATGCAGTGCCGTTCCGCCCGGGGCTTTACAGAATTTCTCCGTCAGGTCGGTATCGGCTAGGAACCGGTCGACCAGGGCCTTTAGTTGTGGATTCTTTATCCCGGCCACAGTGTTTTTTATCTCATCGAACATTTTCTCCGTATCTTTATCCGTCCGTGCCAGAAAGTCCTCGATACAAACATTTGCTGCGTTCACCACACCGATATTGTTTACAACGATTTGGAGATTGTTTTGATAGAGTTCGCTTCTACCCTGTATATGGATAAATCCGGGCTTCGGCAGTGCTTTATAAATAACTTCGGTTGCCTGCCACATTCGCCCGTTTAGTTGGCCTGTGCGGTCTGAAAGGTACATCGCAATGTACAAATCGCCCCGCGTTGTGCTACGCAGAATCGGCTCCCTGACCATGTAAATATCGTCGATTGTCTCGCCCGGCTCGATTTTGTTTATGAACTTGTGCGCCATTACTTACTCCCATAATAGGTGATTGTTAAATTCCGAGAATTTCCCAATCATATTCACTGGAAGGCATTTACGCAAGGACAGTTAGAAATTCTTTAAGAACATTATGTGATAAGGCAATGATAATTAAGGTATTTATGAATTGCTTCGCCAATCAACGATAACGACGGTAATATTATCCTGTCCTCCGGCGGTATTGGCGGCATCGACAAGGGCCTGACAGGCCTGGGCGCAATCTTGCTCTCCGGCCAAAATAGCTGCGATTGCTTTATCGTCTATTTCATCAGTCAGGCCGTCCGTGCAAAGCAGCAACCGGTCGTCTTTCTTAAGCTGAAACGAGCGTATGTGAGGGCCGGCCTTGTCCTCCATCCCTATGTAGTGGGTGATTTCACCCTGGGCCTCGTGGTTTTCGGCCTCTTCAGGTTTGATTTTGCCCTTGTCCAATAGCTCCGATATTACAGAATGGTCTTTTGTAAGCTGAAGAAGCCTTCTATTGCGAAAGCGGTAGATTCTGCTGTCACCAAGATTTGCAATATAAGCGCGATTATTCCTGAGCAGGGCCGCGACGAGTGTTGCCCCCATATCTTTGTAGCCGGTTTCACTTGTACCTTCCAGGTGCAATTGCCTGCTTTGTTCTATTATGGCCTTTTTGAAAAGGGACCTTATGGTTGCCGGGCTGCCGACTTTCAGCTTGTCAAGCCTGACCTCGATCGTGACGGGTAAATCTTCCGTGACGATTTTCGAGGCAAGTTCTCCTCCCCGATGGCCTCCCATTCCATCGGAGACCAGGAACAGACCCAGTTCCGGGTCCATTAGGAATGTGTCTTCATTTTCCCGGCGCACCTTTCCGATATGACTTAAGCCGGCATACCTGAACGGTAAAGAAGTTGAGAGTGTATCAATAGGCTCTTTTTCCATTTTTTCGATATTACCCAATCAGGATTTGTTCGCACCAGGGACAGTAATTCCAAAAGGAAGTGTCGACCGACCATTTGCACCGATTACATACTTCGGGAAAGGGGCGAACCTGCCATGCTTTACGCACTTTCCGACGGCACCAGGGACAATATCGCATAAATCGAAGGAGCCCGCCCTTGCAGTACCTGCATTTCACGGGGTATCGCACGCCGGGGGAACGTTTTGAACTCGGTGACTTGAGACCGGGACCATAACACCAGGGACAAAATCTCCATTCAGGCAGGACGCCTCTGTGGCAACGCGTGCAAATGTAGTCAAACCTGCTGCGTGTATCGAAGCGATTACGGCCGGTGCCGCACCATGGACATACCTTCATGCTCTCGGCTACAGGTTCGGCGCATTCAACACAGCGGTAAAACGCAGTAAAGACTCTTTGATAACGTTTTATGAAGTCCTCGCGTCGTACCTGCCGCCAGTTGGGCAGCTTTTTGTTCTCGGTTTCCGGGAGTAAACCGGGCCTTAGTTTTTTGGGGATTGCATCCAGAAATGCAATGAGCATCTGGCCTGCATCGGCGAAACGTCGAGCGGGGTCTACTGAAAGAGCCTGTTTGATGAACTTTACCAGTGTTAAGTTCGTTCTTTCACGGAGGCGTTTATAACCTTTGTCCGGCCAGCGGAAGGGCCAGCGCGGCAGGACGCCGGTGATATACTCGTAAAGAATCAGGCCTACGGCAAAACAATCACTGCGAAATGTGGGTCTACCGTAAGCCTGCTCGGGTGCGACATAGCCGGGGGTGCCAAATTCGTCGATGGTTTTCATCCTGCCCTTTATCTCCTGAGAGATTCCAAAATCACCCAATGCTGCCCGGTCCTTGGGAAACAGGAAGATGTTGCCGGGCGTAACATCACAATGAACCAGACGATGGCGGTGTGCATAGGCGAGGCCGTCAAGGACCTGTGCAATAATCGATAATATTCGACGTAAAGACATAGGCCTGGAGCAGTCATCGAGCGTTTTGAAGGACAATTCTGTGGCTACGACGACGTGGTCTTTGATTATATCTGCATTTTTGACGGGCATGATATGGCGGTGTCTTAATTTTGAAACCAGGCGAATCTCACGAAACAATGACTGGTTGTCACGCTGGCCCTTGATATCCGTCACGGGTATCTTCAGAGCCACGAATATGCCCTCGACACAGTCTTTGGCCCTCCATACCTCGGAGCTTCCGCCGATACCAAGGCGATTTTCCAGGCGATATTTGCCAAGTCGGTATCCGCGGGCCAAATTCAAAGCTGTCTTGATTGTGTTTGTTTTACTTCCCATTGTCTACGTTGTTATTTTATCCTGAAACGAATCAGGTTTTCAAGCGATAAGAATAAGCACCGACCTTAAGCGTACAGCATCAGACGAGTGCTATCAAACAAGTGTCAGATTTTAATCTAACCACATCGATGTGCCAATATTATTTAGGCTGAAATTTTGTTTTACATTCAGAATCTGAAATATATAAGAATCCGAGCCGTGAGGAAATATCATTTCCGATGGTTCAAAGATGGAAAATTTCTAACAAGGCTTGCAACTCATTGCATATTTGGCTATAAACATTGTTTCGTATGATTTGATGTAATGCTATATAAGACATGAGGCATAAGACATGAGATACAGCCAGATGTTTATACCGACAGTCAAGGAAGTGCCCTCCGATGCCGAGACTGTAGGCCACAGATTGATGATACGGGCTGCTTTGATACGCAAAGTGGCCAGCGGGACTTATACATACCTGCCGCTGGGCTGGCGGAGCCTGCTCAAAATCATAGCAATCGTCCGCGAGGAGATTAACAGGGCCGGCGCTCAGGAGATTCTTGTGCCTTCTCTGCAGCCCCTTGAGCTTTGGGACAAGACCGGCCGCAGCATTGATTATGGACCGACGATATTCCGTTTTGAGGACCGCCACGGCAGGGGGAATGTGCTCAGTCCCACGGCCGAGGAAGTCTTTACCTATCTGGCAGCCGGCGAGATCAAGTCCTACAAGCAAATGCCGATTAATCTTTACCAGATTAGCCCCAAGTTCCGCGATGAATTTCGGCCGCGTTTTGGCCCCGTCAGGTCGCGCGAATTTATAATGAAAGATGCCTACAGCTTCGACGCTGATTCTGAAGGCCTCGATAAGTCTTATAAAGCTATGTACGATGCGTATTGCAGGATTTTCAAACGCTGCGGCCTCGATTATGTAATCGTCGAAGCCGAGTCCGGCGAAATGGGCGGCTCGGGCTCGCACCAGTTCACCATTCCGTGTGAATCCGGGGAGGATACAATCGTTTACACCGAAGACGGCTCTTACGCGGCAAATCTTGAAAGGGCGGCTGTAGACCCGCTGCCGAAAGAAAACACAAATGCCGAAATTCCACCTATGGAGGATGTTCATACGCCGAATATCGGTACTATCGAAGCCGTCTGCAATTTTCTAAAGACCAAACCCCAACAGATGGTAAAGACGCTGATTTATTCGACTGAAGGCAAAACAGTAGCAGTACTTATTCGTGGTGACCATGATGTTAATGAGGAGAAGTTGAGGCCGGCTGTTGGGGGCAAACACATTGAACTGGCAGACGAAGCAACGATAGAAGAAGTTACCGGTGCAAAGGTTGGATTCGCCGGCCCCGTCGGATTAGCCGACAAGGTCGAAACTGTACTGATTGACCATGCAGTAGCAGCAATGCCGGTTTGGGTTACCGGTGCTAACAAGACTGACTACCATACAAAAAATGTTTTGCCGGGCAGGGACTTCCCGCTCGAAGGTGAAAACATTACTGTTACTGATATTCGCTATGCCGTCGAAGGTGACAGGCATAATGGTAAAGAACTGCTGTTTAAGAAGGGTATAGAAGTCGGCCAGGTCTTCAAGCTCGGGACAAAGTACAGCGAAAAGCTCGGGGCAAAATTCCTCGATGAAGAAGGCGTGGAAAGGCCTTGTATCATGGGCTGCTATGGAATCGGTATAAACCGTATTCTTGCTTCCGCTACTGAGACCTGTAACGACAAGAACGGTATTATCTGGCCAATCAGTATCGCTCCTTTTGAGGTTCTGATTACGTGTGTGAATCAGGATGACGAGGAAGTGGCAGAAGCAGCGGAGGACATTTACCGGCAGTTACTCGCCAAAGATGTTGACGTTTTGCTGGATGACCGCCTTTTGCGTGGTGGAGTGAAATTCAAAGACGCCGATTTGATTGGCATACCGGTCAGAGTGACAGTCGGCAGAAAGTCGGTTGCCGAAGGGAATGTCGAGTTAAAGCTGCGGACCGAATCCGAAAGCCAAAATGTGCCCGCTGAAAAAGCGGCGGATAAAGTGTTAGAACTGGTCAAGTCGTTAAAAGAACAGTTGAAAACCTAAAGAGAAACAGATTCTACAATTACAGATTAATCGCGAATTTGGGATAATTGGTTGGGGCGGCAATAAAGCCGGCCTAAAATTTGAAAGGAGAGAATCGATGAAAGAAAATCTATCAAGGCGTACTTTTTTGAGCAAGACTTCCCTTGCGGCGGCGGGAACGGTTGCAGCAGCATTGGCAGGTCCGGCCGGGGCGGTCGATTTGAGCAAGGTCCAACGACTCGTCAAGAAAGACCGTATCAATCAGTCGGTCAGCAAGTGGTGCTATGGCAAGTTCAAACTTGATGAATTTTGCGCGATATGCAAAAAAATGGGTATGAAAGCAATCGACCTGCTCGGCCCGTCTTCCTTCCCGACTCTTAAAAAACATGGCCTGGAATGCTCGATGATTAATACACATGGCCTGAGCAACGGGATAAACAGAAAAGAGAACCACGAACAATGCCTGGCGAAAATCCGGGATGCCATCGACGCGGCCGCCGAGTATGGATTTCCGAATGTGATAACGTTCCCCGGCAACCGCCGCGGCATGTCTGATGAAGAGGGAATCGAAAATTCCGTTATTGCGCTCAAGCAAATCGCGGGACACGCGGAGAAGAAGAAGGTCACCATCTGCATAGAGTATCTTAACAGCAAGGTCAATCATAAGGACTACATGTTCGACAAGACGGCGTGGGGTGTCGAAGTTTGTAAAAAAGTCGGCTCCGAAAGGGTCAAGATACTTTACGATATCTACCATGCGCAAATTATGGAAGGCGATATAATTCGCACGATTCGTAACAACAAAGACTATATCGGCCATTACCATACCGGCGGCAATCCCGGCCGAAATGAGATCGACGAGACACAGGAGTTGTATTATCCTGCCATTATGCGAGCTATTGTCGAAACCGGATACAAGGGCTATGTCGCGCATGAGTTTAAGCCTAAAAAAGATCCCCTTGAGTCTCTGGCTTATGCCGTGCGAATTTGCGACGTGTGATATCAAACACAGAGAGATCCGTTGATATAAAATCGCTAAATACGAATTGCTAAATTGAAGAACAAAGGAATGTGGAAGCTAAAAGAGCCTAAGCCGGTCAAGCTGATAATTGGAATTTTGGCGGCCGACCATCAATGTCTGCACGAGGCTGTCGATGTATTAACCGACAAAATCGGCAACGTTGATCTTACAAGCGATGTATGGCAGTTCGATAAAACCAATTATTACGAAGAGCAGACCGGACCGCATATTTTAAGGCAGTTTGTCAGTATTGAAAATCTGATAGACCCCGGCAAACTGGCAAAAATCAAATACAAAACAAACAAGCTCGAACAAAAAATGGCGAGGACTTTAGGACTTCCTCTGCCCAGGCCGGTAAATCTGGATCCCGGAATAATTGAACCTTCAAAGCTGATTCTGGCCACAACAAAAAACTATTCGCATCGTATATATATCGGTAAAAAAATGTATGCCGAGGTAACACTGGTCTTTGATAACGGCCACTGGCGACCATTGGACCATACTTATCCTGATTACAGACAGCAGTGCTATTTCGATTTTTTCTCGAAAGTCAGGACCCGATTACTGGAGCAGCTAAAATCACGACATTGACCAAAATATCCGTAATGTTGTTGGCCGGCTCTTTTTTTCTGTCGTTGGTTTTGACCGGCCTTGTAAAAGTCTTGGCTAAGCGAGCCGGTTTTCTCTCGCATCCGGTCAGGGACAGATTCTCCGAGAGGACCGTTCCCCTCGGCGGCGGTATCGCGATTTTTATTACACTGATGGTTTTTATCGTTACCGCTACAGCCACAATAAAATTTTTCCCCGGCCACGTCGCTTCGCTTGCCCAATCAAGAAATATTGACCCGGCTGACTTTTTAGCCAAAGTAAATCAGCTATTCGTTATATTATTATGCGCTCTGGCCTTGTTGGCACTCGGCCTCTGGGATGACAAGAAACATCTGGGGCCATTTATCAAGCTTGCCGTTCAGTTCGCGGTTGCGATAGCCGCGGCTCTGCTGGCGGAAGTTCGCGTTGAGCTTTTTATAAAAAATCCACTGATTACATCTGTTCTTTCAGCCTTCTGGATAGTTCTGATTATTAATGCTTTTAACTTTCTCGATAATATGGACGGCCTTGCCGCCGGTATTGCGGTAATAGCAGGCAGCATTTTGCTCACCGCCGCCGTGATGAGCGGGCAGGTATTCGTGGGTGGTCTGGCGCTTGTTTTCATAGGGACTTTGCTGGGATTTTTAGTATTCAATTTTCCCCCGGCCAAAATCTTTATGGGTGACGCCGGCTCACTCGTGGTAGGTTTTTTCGTTGCGCTGTTGACCCTCCGCACTACGTATTATCACGAAGCGGAAAGCGGCCGGTGGTATGCGGTTTTTATGCCGCTGGTCGTTATGGCGGTTCCGCTCTATGATTTTATCAGCGTTACGCTGCTGCGAATAAGCCAGGGCAAGAGCCCGTTTGTCGGTGACACGCAGCATTTTTCTCATCGATTGAAAAGGCACGGATTGACCGATACCCAGACAGTTCTGACGTTGTATTTGGCTACGCTCTGTACGGGCCTTGGCGCAGCTTTTCTTTATCAGGTTAATCTGGTCGGCGCGATCCTGATTTTTACTCAAACGTTCATGATTTTGGCAATTATCGCTATCTTTGAAAATACCGCCCAAAATGACAAAAGCAGCAATTAGTTGCAGCTTGTCCAAAAGCAAAGGACGAGTGGTTTTAGAACACGTTCTGCTTGCCCTTTGCCTTTGTGTAATTGCGATTCGGACTATGTTTACCGAAAGCCCAGGTTCTCAATCGGCAAAGATGCCTGCGAATCTAAACGACACGGTTTACAGCTTATTGATATCGACCGTATTGATAATTTCTTTTGTTGTGTGGTTTATAACGGGCTTTTTTAGCAAGAGATTTTCGTATCGCCTGACCGGTATGGAAATCGGTTTATTTGTTTTCAGTGTGGCTGCCATTATCGGCGTCTTTTCGGCCGCGAATAAACGTACGGCGATCACTAACTATGTGACACTGCTTGCGCCAATCCTTATGGGCGTTTTGCTCGTTCAGATATTGGATTCACAGGTAAAAATAAAACTGCTGCTTACTGTCATTGCTGCTCTTGGTGTGGTCTCGGCCTATCAGTGTGCCGAGCAATTTTTCGTGAGTAACCAAATGACCATAGAGCAGTACGAACAAAACCGCCAGGCCGTGCTTGAGCCGCTCGGTATTCAGCCTGGTACGTTTGCACATTTTCTTTTTGAGCATCGGCTTTATACAAGGGGCGTCCGTGGATTTTTCACTACCAGTAATTCGGCGGGTTCATTTGCACTGCTGGCTTCATTTGCGGCCGTCGGTTTATTTGTCGACAAATTAAAGAATCGCAAATATGGTGTTCACGGGCCTCTTAGGTTTGTTAGCTGTGGTATTGCGGTTGCGATTGTTATTTTCGGCTTTGTTATTGTACGCAGCAAGGGGGCGATTGCCGCATCGCTTGTAACAGTATCAATGTTTGTTGCGTATCTTATGTTTGGAAATTGGTTAAAGAAGCACAAGAAAATCATATTCATTGTTTGCTTGCTTTTACTTCTCATTGTCGGCTCCGCGGTTGTTTTGTATGGAGTTACTCACGGCAGGCTGCCGGGGGGTAATTCCATGCTGGTCAGATGGCAATACTGGGACGGTGCTGCAAAGATGTTTGCTGATTATCCTGTAACAGGCGTCGGCGGCGGCAACTTCGGCACCTTCTATACCCACTACAA
>JAABXR010000386.1:0-2806 GCA_011776225.1 Phycisphaerae bacterium | reverse complement strand
ATGGCCCGCTCGGGCTTATAGGATTTTTAGCCGTTGTTTCTGTACCGTTATGGCGGGCAGTGTCCCGCCACCCTGTATTACCTTCAACAAAAGCCAAACAGCATGAGCCCACTTTTACAAAAGCGATTATACCCTTCGTAATTATAATATCCGCTGCCTTGCTGCTCATCAGGCCAATTCTTTCGCCGATTCCTCCGGTTAGTACGTTCGAAGAGAAGTATGCTGCGGTAATTGTGCTGTATGTGTTTCCGGTGATTGTTTTTATTGTCGGTTTTTTGCTCTTGACCGGGGCCCTGATATCAAGCAAGGCTGAATATGTGAATATTGCTGCTGCGGGTTTGTTTTGTGCCTGCGTGGGATTGCTGATTCATAATTTGATAGACTTTGCGATTTTTGAGCCGAGTGTCTTTACCACTTTTTGGGCGATAATGGCCTGCCTGATTGCATTGGGCTCGCACCAGAAAACTGAGGGACAGTTTGTTCACGAGCCGGTGCTTTTTACAAAAGTGCTTGTTGCGGCAGGGGGGCTGTTCTTCATTTGGGCGTATTTTAATTACGCTTTTGTCCCAGCAGCCAAAGCAGGTGAGAATGTTAAAATGGCGATGCAAGGTATCGGGTACACGCACGAATATTTAACTCGAGCTTCAAAAGATGATCCACTGGACCCGTCACCACTGAATATGAACGGCAGGCTCTATCTCCAGGAGTATAACGAGACAAAGAACAAACAATCACTCGAAAAAGCGGCAGCATGTTTCCTGAGCGCGATTGAGCGCAACAAGGCGGATTTCAAGAATTATGAAAAGTTAAGTCATGTCTATAGCCTTCTTGGGGACACCGATCAGGCGTATAAATGGGGGCTTGAGGCAGCTAAACGCTATCCCGGCAGCGGGCGGCTGCAGTTCAATCTGGCGGAAATCGCTGAGAGTATGGACAAAACCACTGTTGCGGTCGGGCATTACAAAGAAACAGTCAGGATTGAAGAAGAGTATCGCCGACAGTTCCGTCAGATGTATCCGGAAAGGGTAATAGTCAGCCGACTCGGCGATGAAAAATACAAGAAAGCAAAACAGAAGATAGACTCTCTATCCCGACAACCAGTAATATAAGATATTAGTCAAATGCTCCGTTGTATGAGAGAAATAATTCTGCGGATGTGCCAGAGCCTTAAAAGTGACAAGGCATTGCTAAAACGGATTTATTATCATGAATGTGCTGAAAAAGAGATTTAACATAAATGCATCCGTTCTTATCAGAACCGCAGGTCTTTTTTTTGGCCTCCTGGCTATGTTGAACAATTCATGTATGGAATCGGCCACAACGAAATCCGATTTTCGACTCCGGCCTGAGACCGGTAGGGCGAAAGTATGGTATGAACGCTGTCTGGTTGGTTTGGAAGTAGGCCCGACAGGCGCTCAATTCGGTCATAGCGATGCAAAGGATACACGCTACTGTGCCAAATTCAATGGTCGCGAGATCGTCCGTTACTGTGTCGACGCGAATTGTGATTATCTTGTCATTTGGGCACGCGATGGTGACTATGCCTATTACAACTCTAAGCTGCTGCCGAAGGCCCCGGGTCTTGGCAAGCGTGATCCGCTTCGTGAGACGGTCGAGGAGGCGCAAAAGCACAAGCTGCCGGTTATAGCTTACTGTGTTGTCCAGCAGGGAGGGCATTTTTTGGTAGCCCACCCTGAATTCGAGATGCGGGATTCCAACGGCAACCGCATCGGTCGATTCTGTTACAATTCGGATTACCTTGAAGTTATGAAGAAGATCGTTGCCGAACAACTGGCATACGGCATAGATGGTTTTCACATAGACATGCTCGACCAGGGTTTTGGCCCGCCGTATGGCTGCTGGTGTGAACATTGCCGTAAGAAGTTCAAAGCCGAATTCGGCCGTCCGATGCCCAAGTCAGTAACATGGGATGAGGATTGGGACCGAATGCTCGAATTCCGATACGCCGGCAGCGCTCGATTCGAACAGGCCCTGTGTGAATATATCAAGTCGCTCAATCCTCGTGCCACAGTTGATTTCAACTACCATGGTAATCCGCCTTTCTCGTGGGAGGTCGGCCAGAGGCCGGTGCAGCACGCCGGAAATGGTGACTTCGTCACGGGCGAGACGGGAGTATGGGGATTCAGCGCGTTGACGGTAGGGCTAAACGCCGAATTTTATAGAGCGGCTACACCAGGATTGCCGTTTCAGGTGGCGATGCAGCGTGGTGTAAGGATGTATCACGACCAGACCACGCGTCCGCTCAATGACATCCGCTGGGAACTGCTGACACTTCTGGCCCACGGAACATTTGTAACTGTCGTGGACAAGACCGGCTTTGACGGCTGGTTGGACCCGGTTGCCTACGAGCGTATTGGTACAGCTTTCGAGGAGGTCCGGGCGAAACGCAGTCATTTTGGCCATAAGCCTGTTTCGGAAGTCGGGATTTATTTTAGCAGCCGAACGCGGGATTGGATCGGACGCGATGAACCGGCAAGGTATTTTCGAAGTTTCCAGGGTGCACACAAAGCCCTGGCCTATGAGCACATCCCATGGAGTGTTGTTCTTGATGAAAACGCAACAATCGAAACACTCAAAAAGTTACCTATCGTTTTGCTGCCTAACGCCGGCATCGTATCGGCTAAAGAACTGGCACTGCTGCACCGTTACGTCGAGGAGGGTGGTAATCTCATTATTACCGGCCTTAGCGGCTGCTATGATCGCATGGGCCAGCTTCAGAAAAAGTCCTCTCTTGAATCGCTGGTCGGCGCGCGTTTTATTCGCAAACTTGATTCATTGGATAATT
>JAABXR010000041.1:10838-11020 GCA_011776225.1 Phycisphaerae bacterium | reverse complement strand
TAAAGATTCGGCAGCACAATCACATCATAAAGCTCCGGCTTTTGAATCAACTGCATACACATATTATCAACGATGCGGTCCTCAAATTCGATATCGGAATACTGCTTTGCAACCTCCCGGCTTACATCAAGCCACAATCCATCGCTGAACTTCATAATATTGGCTTTGTGCACGGACGTTAC
>JAABXR010000041.1:6934-10747 GCA_011776225.1 Phycisphaerae bacterium | reverse complement strand
GGTATCGTCATTTCCCTTTTCATATTCGATACCTGCGTAGAGGTCCTCGGTATTTTCGCGCACGACCACAAGGTCAATGCCCGAGTATCGGCTCCGCACGCCTTCATAGCTCTTGCTGGGCCTCAGGCACGCGTACAAATCAAGCGTCTGACGAAGATGTACATTGATACTTCTATAACCCGTTCCCACCGGCGTTGTAATCGGCGCTTTTAATGCTATGCCGTTTTTCTTGACCGACTCGACAGTGGCATCCGGCAGGGGGGNNAGGGGGGTGCCAACCCGCTCCATCACCTCTACACCCGCTTCCATTATGTCCCAATTTATCCCGGCACCGGTAGCATCAATGCACCTGCGGGCAGCTTCTGCGATTTCCGGTCCGATTCCGTCACCTGTAATTAACGTTACATCAATCATATCTTAGTTCACCTAATTATTTGTAAAGCGGGTATATTATCGTTTAATGAAACATCTGTCAACGCTTCACATTCTAAATTGTGTTTTGTCCCAAATTAAACTGCACTTGCATCATCGTTAGTAAAATAGGATAATCAACCTATATTAAACCGATATATTTTGGAAAGGAGGTCGAAATGAAGCTATATCTTGTTCAACATGCAAAAGCAGCCTCAAAGGATGTAGACCCTGAACGCTCGCTGACACAAGAGGGCCGCCGGGATATACAGAAAGTTGCTGCATTCATTAAATCCTTGAACCTGTCTGTAGATAATTTATGGCACAGCACAAAGACAAGGGCTATTCAGACGGCTGAGATTTTGTCTGAAGTCATCAAAATGAATAAGGAAAAAATCGAGCGCGAAGGACTTGCTCCAAATGATGAAGTAACGGCGATAAAAGATGAGCTTGTAGCCGCCCAGCAGGATACAATGATTGTAAGCCACATGCCGTTTGTCAGTAAACTCGCTTCGCTGCTTTTGGCCGGCCGCGAATTCGCCGATACAGTGGCCTTCAGGCAGGGTGGTATCGTGGCTTTAAGCACTTCAGAGTCGAGCCAATGGCAAATCGAGTGGATGATAACGCCGGAACTTCTTATCTAAAAAGGATTTCATATTTAGCTGATCATGGCATTGCCTCCGACAAATACAGACTCTTTTAGCGATTCCGTGCAAAAGCTGTGGGATTTGATGAATCCCTGCACACTGTGTCCGCGCAATTGCAAAGTCGACCGCACCAATGGTCAGACCGGTTTTTGCGGAATCGCAGATATGCCGGTTGTCAGTTCTGTAGGCCCGCACTTCGGCGAGGAATCCGTCCTCGTCGGCAGGGGGGGCTCCGGCACAATATTTTTCGCAGGGTGTAACCTCGGCTGTATATTTTGCCAGAATTCCGATATCAGCCATCAACGGCACGGCAGTAAAGTAACAATTGAAGAAATAGCTGAAGCCATGCTCGGCCTGCAAAAGTTCGGCTGCTGCAATATCAATTTTGTTACCCCAACGCATGTCGTGCCGACTATTGCGGCGGCAATCGAAACGGCACGCAAAAAAGGCCTGGCACTGCCGACGGTTTATAATACCGGCGGTTACGATTCGGTAGAAACGCTGAAACTGCTCGACGGCTTCATCGATATTTATATGCCGGACATGAAATACTCGGATTCCGGCGTTGCCGATGAACTTTCCAGCGCGCCGGACTATCCGCAGATAAACCAGACGGCCGTCAGGGAGATGCATCGCCAGGTGGGCGATCTAACAACAAAAAACAGCGTCGCCACCCACGGCTTATTGGTTCGGCATTTGGTACTTCCGGAGAACCTGGCTGGGAGCATCGAGATTATTGACTTTTTAAGTGAGCAAATCAGCCCGAAAACCACAATAAATGTAATGGACCAGTATCGACCGTGCTTTCAAGCCTCTTCGCACACTAAAATAAACCGGCGCCCAAGCCGCGACGAATTCCAGTCCGCCCAACAATATGCCCTCCAAAAAGGACTGAACGTCCTTTTGTGATTCGCTTTCTCACCCTGAAATTGGGTTTGTTTGGCTTTGTAAGGGTAGCCCGGTAAGGTGCGATCTTTCACGCCAATTCTACCGCATTTCTACCTGCGGTTCGCATTTTCCTTAATCACTCCGCTGCTGACGTACCTCCAAATCCCTAACTGCCTGTAAGGCAGCAAATTATTTATGTGCCAAAATGGTACCCTCTAACGGATGTATTACACTTGAATGGCGTTGCTAAACATTTGAGAAACGGGTAAACTTGAACTGTAACTTTATTTGTAGGGTTGGTGTTTACTGATACCCCGATGCGGTTGGCCCCACTTTTGATAGACAGGTTGATCATGGGCATGGATTTGCGTTCAGAGACAGGCGCAGAATTTAGACTTTCGAGAAATGCTTGGCTTCACATTTTAGAACTGGCTAAAGAGTACGGCTGGGAGCCGCTGGGCACAATCCCCCCGACATTTGACGACCCACTTAGAAATTTAGAATATAAGGATTGGGAAGGCGGATATGATACAAACGAATATCAAATAGTTACAGACGTGGATAGTGCTGAAATGGCTTCAGCTTTGGAAAACGCCCTGCAGGATATAGCAAGCCGGGAAGAATCTGTTTTACTGGCTGGTTTTATAAGTTTTGCTAAGAAGGGTTCTTTCTCCATAGATTGAGGGTGGAAAATACAAAAAGCCCCTGCACACCAGTGAGGATTTGGAGGAGAATGCAGGGGTCCTGTTAAAAACACCGCTATTATTTATTATCGACCTTTTTGTTGGCGAGGTTAAGGAAGACAGTGGATTTAAAAGAAAACAATTAAAAAGCCCCTGCCGACATTACTGGAGTTAAAACTTGAATACAGGGGCTTATAGTTATTGGTTACTTTTAATTATATAATTACAAGTCAATGAAACCAAGAAAAAAAGTGGAATTAAAGTGATACAATAAAAAAGCCCCTGCAAGCTTCTTTGAGGGATTAGAAATGAGCAGGGGCTGCAATTATGTGTAAATATATTATTGAGTATTGAGATAAAAAACTCAAGAAAAAAATGAGGTGACCCAAGTGTGAGGCTGGCTTAGGCTGGCCTTTTTTTATCCCTGTTCAGCACAAAACTTATCGACAAAGCCCGGCAAATTTGATATTATTACTTGTAGCATAAAAAGAATTATTTTTTGGAGGAAGATAAATGCGGACGACATATCTTAACAGCTTGTCAGTAGTCTCGGCTATTCTTTTCACTATGGTGTTTACTATTGTTCCTGCGCGGGCGGACGTTAATANNCAGTTTCGATGCAACCACAGAGACAAATCTGGTCCGTGCGTTTGCTCTGGATATTAGGCTTGATAACGAAGCCAATATTGTGGCGGTGACGGGGCTAAGTGCAGACTACTATATTTACCCGGGAACTATCCGCATTGATGCGCAGGGCAATGTGATCGACTTCGGCTCACCCGTCGCCGAATATAGCGATTTGCCGAGCGGCACGCTGCTTGGCCTTGACAGCAACGGCATTACAATCGAGATGGCTTCGCTCTATGCCCCGGTTGGCCCGGACTCTCCTAACGCCCCGGCTAAAAGTGGAGACCTGCTTTCAATCATTGTCAGCGACTACACTTGTATTAACATCACCCCTAATGTTGCCCGTATCGGCACAACAGGTGTGGTTATGGAAGATCCAAACCAGGTTGTCAATGTGTACATGCCCTCCAGCATATGTTATGAACCACCACCGGATTGTATGCCGTCCAGCGCTACGGAATATCCTATTTGGGTAGAGTGGGGCAAACCTGAATGCTGGTGTAATTGCAGGCATTGCCACGGTGATGCTGACGGCATCAAGACAGGTCCGTTTTGGG
>JAABXR010000041.1:0-6831 GCA_011776225.1 Phycisphaerae bacterium | reverse complement strand
CCATTGGCCTTTGGAAATTCCATAGCTTAGAAGCTTGCAGGGTGCGATCTTTCGCACCAATTCTATTGCATTTCTATCTGCAGTTCGCATTTCCCTTACTCACTCCGCTGCTGACGTGTCTCCAAATCCCTAACTGCCTGTAAGGGCGTGTTGCCCAAAGTGGGCATGGTTTATATTTGTGTTAGTCTTTAAGTAAGATTTTGCCGCTTCTGCAATATCGGGGGATTTGTTCTTTAGTAACCGCCTATTCGATCATATGCTGTACATCTGATTAGTAATCGGCGCCAGAGAACGCTAATGCATCCTGAGACAGAATCTATTGCACTAATCATCTCTTTCAGGCTGCCGTCGTCACAGCCGTATCGCAGCAGTTTACGCAAATTCTGGATCGACGCAATCATCA
Organism: Phycisphaerae bacterium; assembly: GCA_011776225.1. Lineage (GTDB taxonomy): Bacteria > Planctomycetota > Phycisphaerae > Sedimentisphaerales > Anaerobacaceae > CS2-K091. The sequence continues at coordinate 6,428 of JAABXR010000041.1, read as the reverse complement.
GGTTCTGTATCTCAATGCTCATCAAGCCTCGCCAGCGAGCACGCTTAAAGCCGTGATTGTTGGCCCCGTCGGCAAACGAACCTTCGACTTTGTACCTGCGACGAATCATCAGCCGACGACGCTGGCGTTTTGTCAGACAGCCGTCCGCCCAATGGTAGTACACGGCATTTGGATTACGCTGCACCAGACGTCCGGCCTTTTTGCCGGTTACGCATCTCTTGAGATAGCGGCACTTTTGACATGTCTTTCGCTTGGCACGGTATTGGCTTGTGCCCTGGGCCTTGCTGGTGGAGATTCGTCTGAGTCTTTCACCGGCAGGACAAATAAAGAAATCGCCGGTGCTGTCCCTGATATTCTGTTATCCTAAGTGGCAGGTTATCTCGTCAAAAGCATTCTTTTGCATAGGCCTTGATAAATCCCCAATCCGGGTCATTCTTTATCACCCATGAGAGATTATGCTCTGGATAATTCTGTTTGAAATGCGCCTTCGCCTTATCGGCGTCTGCATCTGTGGCTGCGTACATGTAATAATTTCGCTTTCCGCCAAATGTTTCAACTAATACGGTGATTCCTTGTTTTCTGTTCCTGAAGTAATTGACAACTTCGTAGTCAAAATCTGCCAGGCCTAAGTTATAATCGTCCTCAGGCAGACCGCTCGGTTTGGTTTTCGCGAACTGATGTGTAACTACAACTAAATTCGGGAAAGTGTCTTTTAGCAAATCATAATCCAGGTCTTTCGGCCGTCTAAGAAGAAGCGGAAAACCTTCATAATCCACCTGTCCCGTCAACCATTCTTGATTTGCCGATGTATAGTCTTCAGTCATATTTGGCTCCTGGTCTTTGCGTGAACATGACATAATCAGCAACACTGATACCAGCATTATATAAATCATATACTTCATTGTCTATACTCCCTAATAATAATCGTATCCTTGCTGCTCTCCAATCTTGTCACTACCGAAGTAGAGGTTTCTATTAAAAAAGAAGTCATTGCGAGCGAGGCGCAGCCGAGCGCGGCAATCTCAAACCCAAAACAAAACTGTTTCCCGTGCCCGGCCGATGAATATAATTCTTAATTCCCATTGTTCGTATTTCTACCTTCGGTTCCCATTTTTTACTCACTCCGGCCCTTTAGGGCCTACGTGTACCTGTACGATGCTAATCGCGGTCTCCGGTAGAAATGCTACCTTTTCCTAAACGCTACCCGATGTATGTTCTACGTTGCTTTTACTTGTCCCAAACATACTAATCCAAACCGGCTTTGTCAATGATAAATATCATCACTCATGGAATAAGAATCGAGCATCGAGAACCACGTTAAAATAGGTAAGAATTTCGCCAAATTTCAATCAAAAACGCACATACCTAAAGACAAAATCCGAAAAAAATAAAAAAATTTTTACTCACCTTCTATAAAAGAGTTACGTCAATCGCACATCGTAAATATGGTCCAAATTTCGTATCAAATGTAAACATTCGTGCATTAATAGAGGGACATATTTTTTTTGCCCTCCGGCCGAAAACTCGGCCAATCGGACAACTTGAAATGTGAAATCAGGCTATCAAGGAATCGCCACTGTAAGAGAGCGGAAAACTCAACAAACTAAATACTATTCACTAACAACTATTCACTATTCCACCTGGAGGGTGGAAATATTACCGAGTACGCATTCAAAATCAGGATTCCAAATCGGCTGGATTATATCCTCTCTGTGCCGCTGCTTTTATACCGGTTCCTCCGCTTTGGATATACGTTTCGCCGCATTCCCCTTACAAGAGGAAAGTACGCCATTGTCGACCCCGATGATTATTACCACCTCTCCAAACATAGATGGTACGCTGTCAGAGGAAAAGAAACCTTCTATGCGGTTCGATGCCTCGTGAACAAAGCCGGCCGAAAGTGCATCCAAATGCACCGTGCCATACTCAAAGTTCCTGATGGAACCTGGGTTGACCACATAAATCAAGATGGCCTCGACAACCGAAAGATAAATATAAGACCCGCTACACGAGCACAGAATATGCGTAATCGTTCTAAATACAAAAGCAGAAGCTTCAGTTCAAAATATAAGGGTGTAACCAGAATCAGAGGAAAAAAGCTATGGAAGGCACACATAACGGTCAACCGCAGAACAATATTGCTCGGCTCTTTTAAGGATGAAATCGCCGCCGCAAAGGCATACGACCGAGCTGCCAAAAAATACCACGGCCAATTCGCATCCATCAATTTCGTACAGCCCAAACCTTCGATATCCCGCCGCTTTCTCGCCTTTTCTCTTACACTTCTGTTCTACATTCGTTCACACCTTTCTTCGAGCATAAAGAATCCGTCATCGACTACCGAGTACTCCTTGACATCACCTCCCCCAGTCCGTAAATTGACCAATATGGCAAAGAAGCTCTACATTATCGACGGCCACGCCCACATCTACGCCGCATATTTTGCCCCGATGAGCCAGCGGCTGACGAGCCCCTCCGGCGAGCCGACAAAGGCCACCTATATCTTCACCGCCGCCGTCTTGGGTCTCATCCAGCGGCACAAGCCCGACATGCTTGCGGTTGCGTTGGACAGCAAGGCACCGACATTCAGGACCGAAATCTATACAGAGTACAAGGCAAACCGCCCGCCGATGCCCGATGATATGCCCGCCCAGATTGACCGCATCGAGCAGATTTTAGAGGCGATGAATATCCCAATCCTGCGCCTGGATGGCTTCGAAGCGGACGATATAATCGGCACCCTTGCCAAAAAGGCCGCAAAGAAAAGAATCGAGACCTACATCTGCGCAAAAGACAAGGACATGTATCAGCTTGTCGATGAGCATACTTACATTTTCGATATCAAAAAAGGTGAGGTTCTTGATGATGATGCACTCTTTGAAAAATATAAAATTCATCCCAAGGATTTTATCGATGTTCTGGCTTTACAGGGTGACTCTTCCGACAATGTTCCGGGTGTGCCGCTTATCGGCGAAATGAACGCTGTTAAGCTGATTCAGCAATATGGTTCCCTTGATAAACTCTATAAACACGCCGATGAAGTAAAAGGCAAGCGAGGCGAAAACCTCCGAAACTTTAAAGAGCAGGCCTACCTCAGCAAAGAGCTTGTAACCATCAATTGCCAAATCCCCCTCAAAGTTGATTACGAAGCTTTGGCCCTCAGTAAATTCAACGAGCCCGAACTCGCCCAAATCTTCACCGAGCTTGGATTCACTCGTTTTATCACCCAACTCGGTCTCTCACCAACAGAGGCCGCTAAACCAGCAGCAAAAAAAGCCCCGCCAACCACGCAGGATTTAACTAAACCTGCTTCTGCCAAAACCGTCGAACATGACTACCGGCTCGTAGACACGCAGAAAAAATTCGATACATTTTTAGCTAAGCTCAAAAAGCAAAAGCTGTTCGCTATAGACACCGAAACAACCTCTCTGGATGCCATGCGGGCCGACCTCGTCGGCATTAGCTTTTCATGGCAGCCGCATAAGGCCTTTTATCTGCCTGTCAAAGCCCCGATGGGCACAAAGCACCTTGACCTCGCCGCCGTCCGCAAAAAGCTCGCGCCCATACTGGCCGATGAAAAGATCAAAAAAATCGGCCAGAACATAAAGTACGACCTGCTCATACTAAAAAATGCCGGCCTCCCCATAAAAGGTATATACTTTGACACGATGGTCGCTTCATATTGCCTCGATCCCGGCCGCAGCAATTCTATGGATAACATGGCGGCCGACTTCTTAAATTACGAGTGTATCCCAATCTCATCCCTCATCGGCAAAGGCAAAAACCAGCTAACCTTCGACATGGTCGACACCGCCCCCGCCTGCGAATATGCCGCCGAGGATGCTGACATAACTTTCCAGCTTTATAATTATCTCAAAGACCGTCTTAAAAATGAACCGTTGCTAAAGAAATTATTCGAAGATGTTGAGATGCCTCTGGTCTCTGTGCTGGCGACTATGGAATATAACGGCGTCTCGCTCGACACGGCTCTGCTTAGAAAAATGTCCGGCCAAATCAACGAAGAGCTCGAAACACTCACAGACAAAATTTACGAGCAGGCGGGCGAGACCTTCAACATCGATTCCCCCAAGCAGCTCTCTGCAATCCTCTTCGACAAGCTCGGCCTGACGCCAATCCGCATCGGCAAAACCGGCCGAAGCACTGATGCCGCCGTCCTCGAAGAACTCCGCCACGAGCATCCTGTCATTGAACAGATTCTCCAGTACCGAATGCTCACGAAGCTACAAACAACATACGTCGACAAGCTCGCCTCACTTATAAATCCGCGGACCGACCGCGTCCACGCTTCATTCAACCAGACCGTTACCGCCACCGGCCGCCTCAGCTCCAGCGACCCGAACTTACAGAACATCCCAATCCGCACCGACCTCGGCCGCAAGGTCCGCTCCGCTTTCATCCCCAAGAATAAATCCGACTGCATCCTCAGCGCCGACTATTCACAAATTGAGCTCCGGCTGCTGGCGCATTTCTCAAAGGATAAAGCGCTGACCGCAGCTTTCGCCGAGGATAGGGATATTCACCGGTTTGTGGCATCCCAGATTTTTGAGGTGTCGCTCGAAGAGGTAACAGACGAAATGCGCTCGCGGTGCAAGGCAGTCAACTTCGGTATCATCTACGGCCAGGGGCCGTTCGGACTGTCCCGTACAATCGGGATAAGCCAGGCCGAAGCCAAGAAGTTTATCGACGACTACTTCGCCCGATACAGCTCAATCCGAAAGTTTATGGATCAGTGCGTCGAAAAGGCCAAAGAGACCGGCTACGCCGAGACTATTCTGCACAGGCGCAGAACTATCCCGAACCTGGCCAGTAAAAACGCCAACAAACGCGCCCAGGCCCGGCGGATGGCTGTCAATACCGTCATCCAGGGCTCGGCCGCGGATTTGATAAAAGTGGCAATGATCTCCATCCAACAAAAGATCGAAAATGAAAATCTGCCTGTAAAATTGATTCTACAAGTTCATGATGAGCTGGTTTTTGAGCTGCCGGGGACGGAAGCCGAGGAACATGCAAAGTGGATAGAGAAAGAGATGGCCGGGGCGATAAAACTCGAAGTTCCGCTCAAGGTCGATATAAGCTATGGGCCGACATGGCTGCATTAGAGGCAGGAAGAGAAGACGTAATAAAACCACCAAAGAACATACTATGCAGATGTAATAACGGCTTTAGTGATATTCTTTGAACTTATAGCAATAAAACAATTCCGTTAACAACACGAAAAATCCCTTACCTATATTGACATGTCTGAAAAATGAAATTTTTTAAATTTTAAAAAATGGGGGGAAATTGCGGTTTTTTCGGTTTCTTCTCTTGGGGATGTTCGATTTTGGTCTATAAATAGATGTCGATTGGCAGCATGGGTGGTTTGGGTAAAAGGGGCAAGAAAAAAACGTCGAAAAAGGGGTGCAAAAGCGCGCACTTCTTTGCAAAAGTTCGACAAAGTTAAGCAAAAGNNGCAGAATAGGGAAGCATTGCGCAGAGTTCGTGGTTCGTAGATTTTTTTGCCACGAAGACACTAAGGCACAAATTTTTAATCGCGGAGAACACAGATTAACGCCGACCTACTTAATAAGTAGGCAAGGATCAAAAGGATTTTTTTAAGCCGGCTTGGTGTTCTCGGTAAATTCAACTCTCAAAGCAAGCTTTGTCATAGAATTTTACCTTCGTCCACAAGGCCAAGAAAATGGCCTTTTTATAAGCCGGCAAAAAAAGGGGAGTATTAACCACAGATTAACACTGATTTAAGGGATTTTTTTGCCACGAAGGCACGAAGAAAATGGCCGCAGAGATAAAAAGTGTATCAGGTGATCAGGTAAACAGGAAGTGGATATCAGGGGAGCAGGAAATCAGGGTATATAGCGTGAATCGTATCTCGGCGGAGAAGGCTTTCAGCGAGATTTTATTTGTTGACGGGGATGGGGATTTGGGGTAATTTGGGGGCAGTATTTAGCGAATTAGAGATTAGAGAATTAGCGAATTGGTTACATGAGGCCGGGACGGCAAGCGGTTTTTATAATAGACAAGCGGGGCAAGTGAGGTTTTGTTTGACAGAAAATGAGGGCTTTTTGTTATCAACATTTTGGTGGCCGGGAACGGCTATATGAAGAGTAGAAAGAGAATTATTTGACGGGAATTATGGATTGGGTTAGTTTAGAAAGAAGATAAACATACACTACAATAGGAATAAGATTATGAATAATTCATTTGACGAAAACATTTATACATCAGTATCACTTACTAAGCTAACCATCCTTGCGATATCAAAAATAGCAGAGAATGGTGAAGAGTGTGCATATGAAAGAGTAATAAAAGAATGCTTTACTCTTTTCCCAAAACGTTTTAGTTTGCAAAGATATCCTGAATGGCCTGATGGTGCCAGAGTCAAGATTGAAATTTTGAGGTGTAGAGAT
>JAABXR010000288.1 GCA_011776225.1 Phycisphaerae bacterium | reverse complement strand
GAACAGCAACATGGTTGCATTTTGAGTTATCGCCGCTATTTCCTCTGATGTCATGGCGTAACTATAGATACGGACATCGTCGATGAGGCCATTCCAGAAGCGTTCGGGTCGGTCGGAATTTTCGCCGATGTAGACCGGGTGGTCGTTGAGCTTTATGGGTCCCGAAGCAGTCGAAGAAACGTCCAGTCTGCCATCGACATAAAGGCAGATTTGCGAGCCGTCATATGTACCAACGGCGTGGTGCCATCTTCCATCGTTGACGTCTACAGTACCGTGGACAGCACCCCACCTGGTTCCCGGGACAAGAATACCGCTACAGGCAAATTCAAGCGAGTTATTTCTCTGGTCTCTTTGCAGCCTCCACGAGCTGTCTCCCTTGGCAACGATGGTCTGCCAATCGGCGTCGAAGGCATTGACTTTTATCCAAGCCGAGACTGTGATTTGATTTGTAATGTCGAAGGCCGGGTCTTTTCCCAAATCCACATAGTCGCCGTCTCCGTCGAAGACAAGCGCGCCGGCCAGTATTCCATCGACCCAACCTGTATCGCCAATGAGAGCGCCATCGAGGGCATTGCCGCCGGCATCGGCTGCGGTATTGCCTGAGCCTTCATCAAGCTTCCACCAGCCCACAAGCCCTCCCGTGTTAAAGCTCCAGACGTCCCCGGCTTCAACGGAGCCATCAGTGTGAACCGCATCAACCCGCCAGTAATAAGTAGTGTCTCTTTCAAGTACAGGCACCTTGTCGCAGGTTGAGCCTTCCACGACGGTCAGCAAGGACATTTTCTCTGGTGAGGTTCCAAAGTATACCCTGTGCTTTGTGGCATAAGCTGCAAGGATCCAGCTTAGCTTTAATCCCTCAAGGTCAGTACCTACAGTTCCATCAGGCGGGTCGGGATTGATTGGATACGGATTGAGATTGAGCGGCATTGCCTCAAGCTCGGCCAGTTTTTCTGCGGAGACATCCTCGACGGTGAGGTCGCCGAAGATGACCCTGTATGTATCATCGGCTATCTTCCATCGCATAAGTACGGCGTGCGAGAACTGTGCCGTGACCTTATCACCGTAGTAGGCCGGGTCGTTACCATCCTTTACCATCATGGCGTACGTCATGCCGATTGTCTGCAGCTTTAATATCATTGCCACTTCTGCTTCGTTCGGGTCGCCCAAAGGTGTCCGGCCTCCGAACTTCATAATTATCGCTTCGGAGAATTCCCTCACCACCGTCATTCCAGCCAGGGTGCTCGGGTACTTGCCGCCGGTAAAATCAGCAAAGAATTTCAGCGTCTCGACAATATCTTTTCCCTCTTCGTCCATACCTAACTCTGCATCCGCCAATAGCTTATAGTCGTCAGGTATGTTGGGCTCGAGCTCGCAAGGGTCTATTTCTGCGTCCCAATTGTAGTCGTCCATAACCATATCCAGGCTGGCTTTGCCGTCGTTGGTCGAGGCCTTCATAGTCATACGGACAGGCAGGTCCGTCTTGACATCGACCCAAAGCCGGGCCACCACCCGGTCAAACATACCGCCACCCATTGCCGGATCTGTAACTTCAATACCTTCAACCTCGATGCCATCGATAGTATCAAATCCAAGCTCGGTGTATTCATGCTTCATCATCTCTGCGAGCATAGTTCTCGGATCGCCGTTATCTTTCTCCATTTTCTCAAGAAGATCGTTGGTGAGTCTGAGTTTCATGTATTTCTTTTCCTGCGGGATCACCGTGACCAACGCACCCTCCTGGAAGAGGACATAAGTTTTGGTCGAGATTTTCTTTTTGCCAACTTGTGTTCGGCCATCGATGTAAAAACCCCGATCATACGCCAACTTTGCCAGCATATCGATTTCCAGGATCTCTTTTGCAGGCACTGCCGGCAAGCCTTTCATGGTAGCTTTCATCCGATACACGACGGTCTGGAACTTCTCGACGTACTCTTTCAATTTGCCCCATGCGACACTATCGCTGCCATTTGGGACAAGGAATATCCCTACAGCTATGATAATTGCCGCGGCAGCGGCGAGTTTGATAATCGGTTTATGCATAATGATTCTCCAGACTCCGGTAGTTCGCACTGCCGGTTGGAGCCGATGTTTGGGGTAGGCACTCAGGAGCTGCTTTTTGAGCTCATCACGATGTCCTGCATCCGGAGCATCAAAAGGGACATCCTTTACAAATTCTTCGATATATTTTTCGTTATCATTCATATTACCGTCCCTCCCATATTAACAAAAGCATCCAGCTTTTTTCGCAGTTTTGTGGTAGCACGATTGAGCCAAGTGCGTATCGTAGAGGGATTCTTTCCCAAACACGCGGCAATTTCGGTTAATTTCATTTTTTCAAAGAAACGCAAGGCGATGACATCCTGGTACTTTGGTTTTAAACTTAACAGGGCCTTTTTCAAATTGGCCTTCTTTTCAATCAGCAAATCTTCAGTGCCGATTGCGTAGACAGATTCGGCACGAGAATTTTTTACAACTTTCTGCATAACGTCAGCCCTTCTTTTGGTATCACGGAGATGGTCGTTCACGGCGTTAGTGGCGATTCGAAGGAGCCAACTTCGAAAATACGTCGCTTTTCCGCTAAAAGAGCTTAAGCTATGCATGGCTTTGAAGAAAACCGTTGAAGTGACGTCTTCGGCATGGTGACGGTCAAATAACCGCCTTACACAATAGTTAAAAACGCTGTTATAATGCAAGAGATAAAGCTGAGCGAAGGCGTCGGGATCTTTACAGGCCCTTTGGATAAGATTTGTTTGTTCGTCTTCTTCAATCGTCAATTCTGTCTGCCTCAATATCGGTTTTTTATAAGTTCCAGCTGTCATCGCAATTATAAACGGATAAAGGGGTGAAAACGTCCCAAAAAAATCAGGAAAAGTCATAAAAACAGGTCTATATACCGTTGATGCTTTGAAATGGCACAAAAAAGGGGGAATCGGGCCCTGCCTTTTACCGACTTTACAATCAAAGAAGAACGACCATCCCTCTTTTTTCAGTATATTCAAGGTTATCTATGTTCTTCTGAGGCTTTTTCGTCTGTAGCCGCGAGTGAATCCTCTACTGAAGCTTTCCATTCCAATCCGGGCGGTTCGGATTAATGGACTTGATATCGGTTGTCAGTGATATGCCGTGCTTTTTGAGCATTTTCTTGAATTGACCTTTCATTAATCGATCGAAACAATCAATGGTAATTCTGTATCGTGCGTTTCGGCGTTCAATGCCCGGCCCTGAACGGCTAACGTCGAGTAACCGGCTTCGGACCTTTCGTATCTCCTTGAAGAAATCGGGCCAGAAATTGCGTCCATACTGTCTCTGACATAGATAGAGTAAATGCGCATGTATTCGGTCGCACTTATTTGATGGAATATCTTTGGGAAACGTGTTGTTCAGCTTTTTGTATCGGTCGAAAGTTTTTGCCTGTATCTTTCTGGCACTGGCGATGGTTTTTCGGTGAAAAGGATTGCCCGCCACTTTTTCCGAGACAATCTTTGAGATAGACCAGCCGGTCATCTCCCATCCAAACTGAGCCAACGAGGCCGAGACAAAATTGTGAGCCATTTCCTCTATATATCCCGAGACATGGGGCACCCGATATTGCGTCCACTCCGGAAGTGACTGAAAGTTGAGGTTTTTATCAGAGTGCCAAATCGTGCCCTGTCTGGTGCCGCCGATGCAAAGCGGATTACTCTTCGGCAGAGGGTAGACAACAATCTTGTACTTAGTGTGGACGCCGACAATCCGGTATAGCTCGTCGTATGCCCGCACGAGGTATCCGTGGATTATTTCGGCTTCTTTTTCTTTTCTTTTCGGGGCGTAAAAACGAACATAGTCACTATCAAAGACAACGGCGGGCTCGCCGATTTCCTTTGCATAGGAGGCCAGGGTGGGAAGTTTCAGGTTTGGCTTCAACCGCGGCGGCATTTTTTCTCCGGTTGACAGCAACACCGTATTAAATAACAATCCATTGCCGGAAAGGC
>JAABXR010000091.1:3473-43102 GCA_011776225.1 Phycisphaerae bacterium | reverse complement strand
CTGTTTTCGTTATTTCCATTATACTCATTCGGCTGCTGGTCATTCCAATTGTTATATAGGAACGGTTCATCAGTGACCCATCGCCAGCCTCCGGCCGGCTCAGGTGAGCCCGGAGGCTGGTAACCACCAATCCATGGGCCGGACGGGCCATCCCAATATATCGGGTCATTAATCAGGCCGTGAACGAAATCATTTTCCGCCTGAGAAGTGATAGTAACAAGATAACCACCCTTTTGATAGGCCAGTTGACTGGCGCTGGTCCAGCTAATTCCGTCAGAAACGGAAAACGCTTCATAGAAATGACCATTGCCGCCTTCAGCAACCGGCCACTTAACAGGGGTTGCTTCAGTGATCGGTGTAAAACCGCCGACAAGAATCGCCGCCAACACGAACGTTTCGTATCTTCTCATTTTACGCCCCCTTTCATACAAGAATATACCGGTTTCGGAGGGAACCTGGTCAGGATAAAAAGGCCTGTATGCCATCCCTCCTTCAATAAGAAAAAGGATATGTGAACCAGAGCGGTTTGTCAAGTAAAAAACTCGTAAAACGTATCAGGTCGCAGTAAAGATCGAATTCGGGCCGGCTTTCTTTGGTGATTGTCCCGGCAAAAAGAGATTATTTTTTATCTTTGAGTGCAGAAGCAATTATGGCAGAGCCAAACACAATTGCCGAGGAAACAAGGTAAAAATGGTATGCCTCGGGATGATCTCCTCCGCCGCCTGCCACCAATCCTAAGACGGAGATAACAATCCCGATGATACCGGCGACTACAGCCGCTTTAATAAGGTCATCGGTTTTCACAGTTTATCGCTCCTTTTCAACAGATAACCAGGTAGTGATTATACTGTCTGAGCGAAATGATAAACAGGGAAAATTCCGGGGTATGGTAAAAAGACGGCCGGGGCCAGCTTCAGGTATTTGCTGATGCCGGCTCCGGCCGCGTGTAGTAACAACGGGCTTTACTTTACTTTTATTTCCTTCATTTCCTTGACTATTTCAAGCAGCTCAATTTCAAAGATGAGTGTGGAATTGGCCGGGATGGTCGGCCTTGCGCGTTCACCGTAAGCCAAGTTGGCGGGTATATACAATTCCCATTTGGCGCCTTCTTTCATAAGCTGGAGGGCTTCGGTCCAGCCCTTGATTACAGCCTTGACACCAAACTCTGCGGGCTTGCCGCGTTTGTACGAACTGTCAAACTCCGTTCCGTCAATAAGCCTGCCACGATAGTGAGTCTTTACCTTATCGGCGGCGGTGGGAGTTTTGCCTGTGCCTTCCTTAATCACTTTGTATTGGAGGCCGCTGGGGAGGACCTTGACGCCCTCTTTCTTTTTATTGGCTTCAAGAAAAACCTTTCCTGCGGCGAGGTTCTTTACGGCATCGGCTTTCTGTTTTTCCTGCTGCTTGGCCCTCATTTTCTGGCTGAAAGCCATCATCGTCTGCTGAATTTCCTGCTCGGTGAGTTCTAACTTGTTTCCAGCCGTAGCATCTTTGAGGCCCTGGACGAACTTTTCAATCTTAATATCTATTCCCTGCCTTTTGAAATTCGTCCCCAACTGGACCCCAATGGCATAGCTGACCTTATCCATTTCGGTCACGAGGGATCCCACCTTTCGCACAATGACTTGCGGTGCAGTAGCCTTTTTTTCCGGATTTGGAGGGGGTACTACCGTCGCTTTTGAGCTTTCTTTGGCTGCGTAAACGGAGACCGCAATCAGGCAGCCCAAAACCAACATCAAAATAAACATTCTCGTTTTCACTTTTTTCTCCTTTTTCGTTTATAATAACCCTATGTGCGGGGTCGACCACCAACCCTACCTAAACACATAAATGTAACGAATGTTTCAGACTACCATAAATAGACAAATATTACAAGGCTTTAAAATAGTTGATTTTAAGGACATGGAGGGCTATTTTGAAATCAATTTTGCAGCTTCTTTAGCAAAATATGTGATTATAATATCGGCACCAGCTCGCTTGATTGAGTATAGCATCTCGAGCATAGCCGTGTCTTTATCCAACAGTCCGGCCTTAGCGGCGGCGTTTAGCATCATATATTCGCCGCTGACGTTGTAAGCGGCTATGGGGCAATCAAAACGCCGGCGTGCACGGCAAATAATATCGAGATATGGCAGTGCGGGCTTTACCATTACGATGTCGGCACCTTCGGCTATATCGAGTGCGATTTCAGCCATTGCCTGGTCGCTTTCCGCCGGGTCCATTTGATAGGATTTGCGGTCGCCGAATGAAGGGGCGGATTCGGCGGCATCCCTGAACGGGCCGTAAAATGCGGAAGCATATTTCGCGGCGTAGGACATGATGGCGATATCCTGGAAATCGTTCTCTTCCAGGGCCTCGCGAATGTATTTTACGCGGCCGTCCATCATGTCAGAAGGGGCGACAATATCGGCGCCAGCCTGCGCGTGTGACAGCGCCATCCTGGCAAGCAGCTCGCATGTTGCATCGTTATCGACTTTACCATCTTTGATGACGCCGCAATGGCCGTGGTCCGTGTACTCGCAAAGACAAACGTCGGTGACAACGAGCAAATCGGGGACGGCTTTTTTGATTTGGCTTATCGAGCGCTGGACTACACCGGCTTCGGCCCATGCCTGTGAGCCTTTTTCGTCCTTTTTGTCCGGCAGGCCGAAAAGGATTACGGCGGGTATGCCAAGAGCAGCGACTTCTGCGGCCTCGGATGCAATCGTATCCGGCGAGAAATGGAAACAATCAGTCATCGATTTGATCGGGGTCCTGATGCCCTGACCTTCGCGGACAAACAACGGATAGACAAAATCATCGACACTTAAGGCGGTCCGGCGCACGAGCCGGCGCATTGCAGGGGTTCTTCTCAACCTTCTCATCCTGATTTTCGGAAAAGCCATGATAAATCACCTGTCTATAAGTTACGTTTTACTTATCCGGTCCTTCTCTATAGCATCGAGTAAACCGTCAATAGTATGTTCGGCAGCCTGGAGGTCAATCTTGACGCCAATCTTTTTTAATTGCTCGGAAGTAACGGGGCCAATGGAGGCCACTCTGACATTAGCTGAGTTTACCAGGTCGGGCCGAATTTGTTCGAAAAAGGCGGTGACCGAAGAAGGACTTGCAAACGTCAGCCAATCGACGGTGCCATCGGAGATTTGCTTTGTCAGCGGGGCAGCATNNTGCGAACGCAGGAGCAAAATCTTTTTTCCTTTTAGATTAGTAAAGCCGATTAATTGTTTGCCGAGTTCTTTGCCAGTAAAAACATTGGGGATAAAGTCGGCCTTTATACCGAACCCGGCCAATACGTCTGCGGTTTTAGCGCCGATCGCGGCGATTTTGGCAGAGGCAAAGACGCGGGCGTCTTTGGACAGGTCCTGTATGTAATCGAAGAAGATCCGGACGCCGTTTGCGCTGGTGAAGATTATCCAATCGTATTCGGAGAATCTTGTAAGTGCCTGTAAGAATTCGGTTGTATTGGTCAAAGGCTCGATTTTAATCGTCGGAAACTCCACGGGGTTGCCTGCGCGATTGATAATCTTAGCGGCAAAGTCGGCATTGCCACGATGGTCGCGAGTTGAAACGATGGTTTTACCGAACAAGGGCTGTTTCATAAACCAGTTCAGGCTTGTGTCACCAACCGCGGCTTCACCGATTACTACAATAGCTGGCGGTCCGATGTTTTCCTGCTTACATTTATCGTCAATTCCCTCAACCGTAGATTTTGTTATTCTCTGGTTGGGGAATGTGGCGTTTGCGATTACGGCCGCGGGGGTATCTTTATTCATGCCATTTTGTATGAGCTGATCGGTGATGAATTGGAGGCCGCCCATACCCATATAGAAGACTATGGAGCCGGGGAATCTGGCGAGGACGTTCCAGTCGATGCTGCTTTCCTGCTTTCCTTCGGCTTCGTGGCCGGTGATGAAAGCTACCTGCGAGCTGTAGTTTCTGTCGGTGAGCATGACGCCGGAGTACTCTGCGGCGGCGATTGCCGCGGTCACGCCGGGTACTATTTCGAAATCGATACCGGCTTTAACAAGGACCCTTGCCTCCTCGGACCCCCTGCCGAAGATGCAGGGGTCGCCGCCTTTCAGGCGGACGACGGTTTTTCCCTCGTTGGCTTTTTCGACGAGGAGGTTGTTGATTTCATCCTGCGTGAAGGAGCGGCCGGAGATACGCTTGGGGACGTGAAGAATCTCGGCGTCCGGGCCGGCGTAAGTCAGCAACGCCGGGTTGGCGAGCTTGTCGTAAATTATGCAGTCGGCGGTTTTGAGAAGCTCTGCGCCGCGGACAGTTATCAAATCGGCCCGGCCAGGGCCGGCACCGACGAGATATACAAAACCTTGATTTCCTTCAGACATAAAACCAAAAATCCTAAACTCAAATGTTCAAATATAAATGGTGTGCAGTGCACACCCTACCTGACTATTATTGATACCCGAAAACGTATAAACACGGTAAATACGAAATCCGAAATTCAAATGTTCAAAATGGATTCCTGCCTTCGCAGGAATGACAAACCCCCAAATAAATTTGGGGATTAAACAATTTTTGAATAATACCAAATATGCTCTGAAATTGCCAGTTTTTTGTGGATTGGGGTTTTGGGGGAGGGATGTTGGAGTATTGATTGACTATTCAGCGGCCAGTGTTTAGAATGATGGCGACAAGGCAAAACTAACAGGGATTTACATGGACCATTGATCGACTTTGAGAGCGAATATTTTAGATGGAGTATTTGGTAGCGGGAAAAAATGAGGCGATAACATGAAGATACTTGTATTAGTTATTGGTATTGTGTTTTTGGCGGTCATTGCCGTATTAGAGATATGGAAACGATTAGTGCCGGACAGGTCTAAACTTATAAAAAAGATAGAGATCTCGCTTGTGATTCTGGCGTTTTTTGGTGGAACAATAGGTTTGATAAAGGAGGCGGTTTCTCCTTCGGTCGGAGAACAGATAAGCGAAGTTGAAGAAAATATAAGAGAAGCTGTGGTTAAGGTTTTAGAAAAAGGAACAGTGCCTCTTGGGGAACATCAAGTTGTATGTGAGGAAAAAGGGAAACTTGAGGAAAAGTTAACAAGTGCGCTGAGAAGAGTAGCGGAATTGGAAAGCCAAGGGGTGAAAGAGGCTGAGGGTATCATTGAGGAAACGCAAAAGAGCGGGGATGCAAGCCGATTGTTAGAGGTTTTAGTAAAGAACCGGGATGTCCATAAGGATGAGTTGATTGAGAGGAATCAGGAGATTGCGGCAATAGCATATTTGATAGGTGAAATTGATACTGCTAAAGGAGCGGTGGATGAGATACTAAGACTAAAGCCTGACGACCTGTTCGGCCTTAACCAAAAGGGACATATTCATCTACTGAGAGGAGAGTTAGACGAGGCAGAAGATTGTTACAGGAATGTCATGCGGTTAGGCCTTGATGTAAGTGATAAATCAGCGCAGTCCGCAGCTTTGGGAGGTATAGGGAATGTTTACTTGGACCGAGGTGAGTGGGATAAAGCCGAAGAAATGCATCTCAGATCACTGGAGCTTGATAAGAAGCTTGGCTGGCTTGAGGGAATGGCAAATGATTACACTAATCTAGGACATGTTTACCTAAAGCAAGGTGAAGTGGATAAGACCAAAGAGATGTGCTTTAAGTCACTGGAGATTGCAGAACAGCTTGAGTTGCAGGTGATAATAGCAATTAATTATGGCAATTTAGGAACTGTTTACGGGAAGCAAGATGAATTGGATAAGGCCGAAGAGATGTGCCTTAAGTCACTCGAGATTGCAGAACAGCTCGAGTTACAGGTGACAATGGCAAATAATTATAGCAATTTAGGGGGTATTTATGGAGAGCAAGGTGAGTTGTACAAGGCCGAACAGATGTGTTTAAAGTCACTGGAGCTTGATAAGAAGCTTGGCCGGCTTGAGGGAATGGCAAGGGATTACTGCAATTTAGGAACTATTTACAAGAAGGAAGGTGAGTTGGATAAGTCCGAAAAGATATATCGAAAGTCACTGGAGATTGCAGAAAAGCTTGACTCAAAGGAGGGAATGGCAGATGCTTACAGAAGTTTAGGGACTGTGTACTTGAAGCAAGGTGAGTGGGATAAAGTCGAGGAGATGTGTCACAAATCACTTGCGCTTGATAAGAAGCTTAACCAGCTTGAGGGAATGGCAAGGGGTTACAGCAATTTAGCGGCTGTTTACGTGAGCCGAGTTGAGTGGGATAAAGCCGAAGAGATGTATCTTAAGTCACTGGAGATTGCAGAAAAGCTTGAGTTGCAGGAAATAATGGCAAATAATTACGGCGGTTTGGGGATTGCATACGTGAAGCGGGGTGAGTGGGATAGGGCCGAAGAGATGTGCCTTAAGTCACTGGAGATTGCAGAAAAGCTTGGCTCAAAGGAGATAATAGCATACAATTGCGTGAATTTATCAGGATTGGCTGGGACATACGGCAATTCAGGAGTTGCCCACATGAGGCTAGGTGACAATGATAAGGCGAGGCAGAACTTCGAGAAAGCGATTAGGTTGTATGAAAGAATAGGTATGCCGCATATGGTTGAGAAGGTGGAGGAGTTTATAGGAAAACTTGAGGAAAAGTAGAATTTAGAATTGAGAATTTAGAATTATTTTTATGAGTTTTCCAAGTCTTTTAGGATTTTGTCGCCGCCGGAGGAGAGGAGTTCGTTTGCGATGTTTTCGGCGAGGGATTGGGCTTCGGCGACGGGGCCGGAAGTCTGGCGGCGGATGAAATTTGTGCCGTCGACATTGGAAATAAAGGCGGTGATTTCTATTTTGTCTCCGTCAATACTTGCGAAGGCTCCTACTGGTGCGTGACAGCCGCAGTGCATTGTGGTAAGAATCTTTCTTTCGGCGGAAGTGGTCGTTCTATTATTACCATCATCTATGGCGGCGATGAGATTGCACGTGACAGTATCATTGGACCTGGTCTGGATGGCAAGGGCACCCTGAGCGGGGGCGGGAATAAATTGGGAAGGTTCGAAGCAGAAAGAGATTTTATCATTCAGGTCGAGCCTTTGAAGTCCTGCGTGTGCCAGGACTATCGCATCGAACTTTCCCTCTTCGAGGCGTTTTATTCTTGTAAGGACGTTGCCTCGAATGTCGGCCGGCTGGAGGTCGGGCCTTATATGTCTTAGCTGGGCGGCGCGCCTGAGGCTCGAAGTACCGACTTTGGCATTTTGGGGGAGGTTGTCGATTGAAGTAACGGAACCGGCGGCCAGGACGCAATCCTGTGGAAATTTTCGCCGGCATACAGCGGCGACGGTCAGGCCGGTGCGGCAGCGGGTGGGCAGGTCCTTGAAACTGTGGACGGCGAAGTCGGCTTCGGAAACCAAGAGGGCATCTTCCAGCTGCGAGGTGAAAAAGCCCGTGTCCTTTAAGGTCCATAAGGCGGTGCGCCTGTCGCGGTCGCCGGTGGTGGTTATCGTTTTGATTTCGATTTCGAGGCCGGGGTGGATTTCCTTTAGCATGGAGCAGACAGTATGCGTTTGAGCAAGCGCCAAGTTTCCACCACGAGTCGCACAGATAAGAGTTTTCATAGTCAGCTTTGCCGGTTACCTGAGAGGAACATTTTGTTTATCAGTTCAAGCAGCCTAAGTTTATTATTGAGCGTGCATTTTTGCCGGTTTTATCGCAAAAATTTCGCGATTGAGGCAAATTGTAAGCAAAGCAATGAAAAATATCAAGCGCAAAGACACAATACAGAGAATTGAGAGGGGCTATTGGTACAACAATGGGATCCCAGTGCGAGTGAAAATGCTTGTAAATAATCTTCTTTTTGTCATAATTATTGTTTTAATCAGCCGTCGCGACAGGGGCGGCTAAACAAGCCCAAAAAGAAAAGGAAAGGGAAAAGTCCTATGAGAGCTTATATGCTTATCACGGCAGGCTTGCTGCCGGCCCTTATCGCAGGATCCGCATCAGGTGAAAGAATAGTTAAATGTTCGAAGGATAGCGAAGGGATAACGATTAACAACGGGATTTTGTCGGCCTGTTATAATTTGAAGGAGGGGACGTTTACTGTAAGCCGGGGTGAGACACAATTTATAGAAAAAGGGGACTTTCCGGAAGCGGCCGGGGCAAATGCGGGGACTGCGGGTGTTGCGAGAATCAAGGATAATCTCGGCGTGGGTAAAGCTATTTGCGTCAAGAACCCATCAGGATATGTTTACAGCCTTATGCTTTACGAGGGTGTGCCATTTGTATTCATCAAGGTACGAATGCAAAATTCAACTGATGAGACATTAGTTATCAACAAGATTTCGCCTGTAAGGGCGGCGGTCAATATCGGCAAGGCGTTGAAGGAGCTTCGAATATTAGGCTGTGACGGGCTGACGGGTGCGGACAAGAAGCGCACGAGCTATATGTTTCTTGCGATGGCCGAGCCGGAGACGCGTACTGGTATTGTCGCGGGCTGGCTTACTCACGGGCGGGGAAGCGGAGTCGTTTTATCAGAACCAAAGGAAGATTCTGTGCTTATCGAGGGGCGGAGTGAATACGGCAATCTGCTTATAGAGCCGGGTAAAAGTGTCGAGGGTGAAACGTTTGCCGTGGGATACTTCGATGATTCCCTTTTGGGGCTGGAAGCATACGCCGATGCTATCGCCAAAACTTATAAAATCGAACTGCCTGAAATTCCATCCGGCTACTGTACGTGGTACTCCAAACCGCACGGCGGGGCATCGGACGAAAAGCATATGGGTGAACTCGCGGACTTCTGCGGCAAAGAGCTGCGAAAATACGGCTTCGAGGTGCTGCAAATCGATGATAAGTGGCAGGTCAGCAGGAGGGACTATACGAACTACAATCCCAAGGGGCCCTACCCAAACGGTATGAAGCCGACCGCGGAAAAGATAACAGGAGCCGGTCTGACGGCGGGGATATGGTTTACGCCGTTCGGGTGGGATTACAAGCGGCCCGTCTTTAAAGACCATCAGGATTGGTTTGTCCATAAAGAGGACGGGTCGATTTACTCGGTGCGCTGGGGGGGAGACTGCCTGGATATGACGCATCCCGAAGCCAGGGCCTTTCTGGACTCGGTGATCCGGCGGATAACGCGCGAGTGGGGATACAAGTATATAAAGATTGACGGGCTCTGGGCGGGGATGGCGGTGAAGATATTGTATCCGAATCCTGATTACAGGGACGACAATCTCGGGGACGCGGTTTTTTACAATCGGGCCAAGACGAACGTCGAGGCGTATCGCGACGGGCTTAAGCTCGTTCGCGAAGCATCAGGCGATGATGTTTATATTCTCGGCTGCAATATCGCGCAGAATATGCGGACATTAGGTGGCTCCGTCGGACTGGTGGACGCAATGCGCGTCGGGAGCGATATCGGAGCAAGATGGGGTGGAATCCTAAGAGGCGCAACGATGGGGACCCGGCTGTACTTTCTACACAACCGGGTATGGCACAATGACCCGGACTGCCTGATGCTTCGCGATCCATTGACGGTCGACCAGGCCCGCGCGTGGGGTTCGTGGATTGCGATAAGCGGACAACTGAACATCGCCAGCGAATGGCTGCCGGGCCTGCCGGCGGACAAGCTCGACGTGGTCAAGCGTTCGATGCCGAACCACGGTTTATGCGGTCGGCCTTTGGATTTGTTCGAAAACGATCCGGCGCGAGTGTGGCATCTTACGGTGGGTACTGGCGAGCAGAGAAAAGATGTCATCGGTATGTTCAACTGGGATAACAAACAATCCAAGTCGGTGATTGTCGAGTTAGACAAGCTTGATCTTCCCGGCCATGGTAAGAGACATTTTATCGGTTTTGATTACTGGGCCAACAATTTTGTTAGAACCTCCATCAGCAATATGAAAGTAGAATTACGGCCAAGTTCATGTAAAATCATCTCCATCCGTAAGTGGCATGACCGACCTGTGATTGTCAGCACATCACGACATATTACACAAGGGATTGTGGACGTGATGGAGGAAGAATGGAACGAACAAACAATGATACTTTCTGGAAAATCGAAAGTTGTCGGAGAAGATCCTTATGAAATTCGCATCTGTGCGCCGACGAGGGAATGGCAGGCGGTGCGGGTGAAGGTATCGGAGGGTGACCGCAGAGCGAAAGTGACAGCCGCTATAAAACAGAAGGTTTTGGGAGTTCGCGTTACAATAAAGAGTCCTGAGAATCGAGAGGTCAGTTGGGAGGTTGCGTTCGAAAAACAGCAATTATGATAGTATATCCGTTATATTGATGATGAGTGAGGTTTGATTGATTATGGAACATATGAATCGAAGAGAGTTTATCAAAACAAGTATAGGGGCTGGATTATCGAGCAGCACGGTATTCGGGCAAACGAGAGGACACGGGGACAAGCGAAAATCGAAGCGGCCTAATATTCTGTGGATTATGATGGATGACGGGCGGGCGGATGCGGTCGGATGCTATGGAAAAGCATGGGCGAAAACACCGAACATGGACCGCATAGCAAGCCAAGGCGTTCGGTTTGAGACCGCGATTGTGCAGAATCCTGTTTGCGTGCCGTCGAGAAAGTCCATGAAATCGGGACATTACGCTCACACATTCGGTAAAACAGCTATGGGCAAGCCGGCGAGTGTGCCCCCCGCCTATATGAAAAAAGCCGAGCCCAACGTCGCCAATCTGCTGAATCGCTGGAAAGAGGTCGGGATCAATCCCGTCAATGTGGGGAAGCGTCACGCATATCAAAGAGACTGGATAAACAAAGGCGACAGAGGGGCGTTGATAGATTTCTTCGGCAATCCGAGGGGGGCTGAGGGCAAAGAGAAATTCGAGAAGAGCAAAAGCAAGTACGAGCCGGTGAATATCAAGACACACCGATGGATGATAGGAGGGATTGTGCCATATGCGCCGGAAGATACNNAGGTGACCTTGCGGTGGAGACTTTAAAGGAACTGGCGGCAAAGGATGAGCCGTTTTTTCTGCGTGTTTCGTTTCATGCACCCCATGTGCCCTGCCGGGTGCCTCGTGAGTATTTTATAGATCCCGGGACAATCGCCCTGCCGCTGCCGAGTAAAGAGGAATTGAAAAGCAAGCCTCGCTTTGAGCGTGAGAACCTACATATTTACGCCGGGGGACTGGATTTGACGAAAGAGCAGATTGGGATTTGCCGGGGGACATACTACGGGATGGTTTCGCTGGTGGACGCACAGGTTGGCAGGTTAGTGGAGTGTCTTAAAAAGGCCGGCTTGATGAACAATACTATTATCGCCATCAACTCGGACCAGGGATTTCAATTGGGCGAGCACGGGCTTTGGAAGAAGCGGGTATTTTACGAACAAAATGTATGCGTGCCTTTTATTATGAGCTGTCCCGGACTTCTGCCATCGGGTAAGGTGGTCGATGAGCCTGTTGAGACGATAGATTTTCTGCCGACGTTGATGGAGCTGAGCGGGATAGACGTGCCGAATTCGATTCGCGGGCGGAGCCTTACGCCACTAATACGAGGCGAGGTCAAGGAATGGAGGCCAGCCTGCTTTTCCGAGATTGACCACAGCTATTCCATGTATGAAGAACTTCGTGGAGGTACCGGCCGGCGTGTGATGGTGCGAACGAAGGAATGGAAACTGATATACTTTATGGATGAACGCGTCAAAGATAAGGATGGGGCCCTTTATAATTTGAAAAAGGACAAGGACGAAAAAGAGAATCTTTACAATAAACCACAGTATAAAGATATAATAAGGGAGCTTGAAAAACTGGCGGAAAAATGGGACAAGGGAAAATAACCGCAGAGAACACTTAATTGTTAAAGGAGGTCAAGCAATGATGTCGCAAAAAGATAAGATTTCGTTACTATTTGTTAGTGTTGCGTTTTTCTGTTTATGCTCTTGCGGGCAAGCAGAGGCGTTGACGATTGCAGAAGACGGCTTAGCCAAGGCGGTCATAGTGATTGCGCCGGACAGTTCCGAGCCGGAGAAACATGCAGCGACGGAATTAGCTGAATTTCTGAAACAGATAACCGGAGCCAAGTTTGAAATTGCGTATGGGGTCGTTCCAGGTAAGTCGAGGATTTTCGTGGGTCCGACAGGCACTATGCCGGCTAATCCTGAATTTTCCACTAAGGGTCTTGGCAGTGATGGGATAATCATCCGCACGTTAGGAAAAGATTTGGTACTTGTCGGGGGGCATCCTCGCGGGACGCTATATGCGGTTTATACATTCCTCGAAGACCATGTCGGGTGCCGGTGGTGGTCGTCAAAAGTCAGCGAGATTCCTAAAAAGCCGACGCTTGAAGTGGGCAAACTCAATGTCCGCTATGTTCCGCCGCTGGAATACCGGGAGTCGTTCTGGTTCGACGCGTTCGACGGGGACTGGGCGGTGCGGAACAAGTGTAACGGCCACGCTGCACGGCTGGACGCCAAACGCGGCGGCAAGCATAGTTATCAAGGATTTGTGCATACTTTCTTTCCTCTGATACCGCCACAAACATACTTCAAGGACCATCCCGAATGGTTCAGCGAAATCGACGGCAAGCGCAAACATGAACGGGCCCAATTGTGTCTGACCAATGAGAAGATGCGGAAGGAACTGGTCAAGAACCTTAAAGCACGGCTGCGGAGGAATCCGGCGGCGACGATTGCGTCTGTTTCACAGAACGACTGGCACGGATATTGTCGATGCAGCAAATGTGCGTCCATCGATAAGGAAGAAGGGAGTCCTTCCGGGTCTCTGCTGCATTTTGTGAACGCGGTGGCGGCTGATATCGAGGAGGAATTTGGCAACGTGGCTATCAGCACGCTTGCGTATCAATATACGCGGAAGCCGCCAAAGAAAGTTAAGCCACGACATAACGTTATCGTGCGGCTGTGCAGTATCGAGTGTTCGTTCAGTAAGCCCCTGAGCGACGAGCGAAACAAGAAATTCAGGGATGATATCGTCGGCTGGTCGAAGATTTGCAACCGGCTTTAC
Organism: Phycisphaerae bacterium; assembly: GCA_011776225.1. Taxonomy (GTDB): domain Bacteria; phylum Planctomycetota; class Phycisphaerae; order Sedimentisphaerales; family Anaerobacaceae; genus CS2-K091. Next base: position 30,190 of record JAABXR010000091.1, on the reverse strand, counting down.
ATCTGGGATTACACGACAAATTTCAGACATTACGTGATGCCGCACCCGAACCTGCGTGTGCTGGGACCGAACGTTAAGTTCTTCGTGGACCACAATGTAAAGGGATTATTCGAGCAGGGAGCATATCAATCTTATGGCTCTGAGATGGCGGAACTGCGTGCGTGGGTGCTGGCAAAGCTGCTCTGGAACCCGAAGCTGGATGGAGGAAAGCTGATTGATGAGTTTATCGAAGGTTATTATGGGTCGGCCGGGCCGCATATCAAGGCATATCTTAAAGTAACGCATGATGCGGTCGAAGCGAGCGGGGAGCATCTGGGCTGCTTTTCGCCTCATACGGCGAAATTTCTTTCACTTGAGACGCTTAGCAAAGGATGGGGACATTTGAAGGCCGCCGAAGAAGCGGTAAAGGATAATCCTGCGCTTCATTTTCGTGTCCAGGTTGCACAACTTCCCGTGATGTACGTTTTTATGATGCGGTGGGACGAGCTGCGGGAAAAGGCTCAAGCGACAAACGCTGATTGGCTGATGAATGATACAATTAAAGAGACCTACGAGCGGTTTTTGGAAGTTGCCAAGAGAAAGAACATAACCTATCTTCGTGAAGGACGTACAGGCTTCGGTGTGCTGGAAGAGGCGCTGAAGCGGACCAAGAAGTGAGCAGGCCAGTGAGTCGCAACGAAAAACAGCGAACAAGGTGAATTGATAAAGTTAATCGGAGTATCAAAATTAGGCCCGCCTTCACGGATTCCTCCAAATCCTCAACAAATCTAAATGACGAATATAGAAAAGCCACAGGCAGACTCCGGACAGAGTGTTCCATGGGTACATTACGTTTCTATCCTGAGGCTTTAACCTAAGCCACCGTTGCGGATGACAGTAAAAGCCCCCTTCAGGCTTCAAACCACAGCTTCAGGTACTAAATGGAACTCTCTTTAGGCAACTTCCAACCACCGTGAAACCAAGCTGAAAGACCACATACCAGACCTTCAAGCTCAGAACCTCACGCGGCAAACGCACCTTTAGAATATTGATCGCCTTAGTTAGTCAATCTCAATCCCGACTTTATTCGAGCACCTACCTTGAAGGAAGTGAACTTTCCTTCTTTAGGCGCTATTTCGACAGTTGAAATCTCGGGATCATATGGCACCAATATCTCCACTGTTCCCTTTTGGAGGCGCGCTACAGCACCTTTCCTGCCCTTATCAACGTCACAACTTCGTGCTACTACCGGGTCAGAAATCGCATAACGGCCTATCTGTTTGCCCCCGGCATCCCTGTAGACCACAACTACGTCTCCAGTAGTTGGTGAACGATAGGGCATTCGAGCAGGTCTAACCTGGGCAGGCCGGTCTGAGAGCACCAACCGCCCGTCTTTGACTTCGAAGAAAATTGCCAGATGTTTGCGATCAGCCTGCCTGAAGTAGGCCGGATCGAAAGGCGGTGTATTCTTCTCGACCTTTTTGCGATTTGATGCAAATTTCTGATCCCTCATTACCGTAGCACATCCACTCGAAACGACCAACACTGTCACTATGACAAGCAAAAAGGTAGTATACTTTGTCACTCTCATGTTCCTAATCCTCCGTCTTTATGGATTGATCGCATTATCGATGATCGCGTATACAACCCGGTCATCACAAGGTTCATCATAATTTGTCGGAACCAAGCCGCTATTGTTCATTTGGCAGCCACTATTGCAGATCTTATACCATCCTGATGTACCCATTTGCACGGCATCAGCAGTCGTTTTGTGGCGAGAGGGCGCATCAGCCTGAGCACCTGCAAGTGTGCTCCAATTGTTGGGAAACTCGCTTGCCTGCCAATGAGCACCGCTAGGATACTCGTCCGCCAGCCCAAACATGGCATGTCCAGCTTCATGCATCATGGTTCCACGGTTCTGCTGTTCGGTTGAAAAGAGTCCCCCAGAAGCGTAATCCCGCAGGTTGTTCTGGTGCATCAGTACCTTTACTTCTGCAAAGCTCAGGTTCGCCCAGTTGGCCGGAACCTGGTGCAAGCCGTCGATAGCTATGCGGTCATAGTCTGTAGCCACTCCTGTGTCAGGATTAATGTAGAAATTAAATTGACGACACCAATCCTCTACACTCGGCTCATCTAAAACAGCATCCTCTATCATTCCTTTGCAGTGCCCTCGAAATGTCGTCATGTTGGTGATATCGGCATCGGGAATAAAAACAACGTCGAAGACGTGATCTACATCTCCCTGGATAAAAATCGGTACCGGCTGGTCAGGGACAGGATATGGCCTTATGGCAAATGTCACGTCATGAGATCGTGTCCGACCTGCGCCGTTTGTCACTTCGAACCGGTAGCGAACCAGCTTGTTAGCAGAGTACCCCCCCGTCTTTGTGTAAGAGCGCGTGGTCGAGGATGGAGAGCCTATCAGATTCCACTGTGTAAGAAATGTCTCCGTTCCTGTAGTTACGGTGCCCGCCGCATTAATCGATGAGACCAATTCATACAGTTCGACCCTATCTATCCCTTCACTCGAGCTGGCTTCTATTGAGAACGTAATGTTCTCACCACTAGCTGGATAGATTGGATCATGCATCGGGAACGTTGTGGCAACGCAGCCAGTATGGACGACCAACATCACACAAAGGATACATCCCAAGATGAACTTTCGCACCAAACACTTTCTTACTTTGTAAATTATTGGAAAAAAGCGGTACTTCATAAACAACCCCCTTTCTTGCCCATAAAGGACATCTAATAATATGATTTTAACTCATTACTATTGTCATAAAGTATTGGGCTGTTCCAAGAACATGTCAAGTAAAAATTTAACTTTTGTTAAAGCAGGCTTACCAAAGGCTGTTGGTTTAGGCAGTTTTTTACTATGACCAACTGTTAAACTGGGGAACGCCTGGGATGCTTCAACAGACCAAGAAATGAACTCTGTAAGGCGGCAGCAAGTATAAAAAGTCGTGATATTGAAGATTTATGCTTTCAGGGCATTGTGATGTGCCTCAGGTGATGGTAAAAGCTTGAGGAGGCCCAATTAATTAGTTGGGCAGATTCCTCCGATGCACTACTGTTCAGGCAGAATGAGGGAGGATTTAAAATTTTTTAATACCCAGTTATTTTTCTGCGCACATTTCGGGGGCTGGAATACACTATATAATAGACACTGATATCAGTGAATTCTTTGAATAAGCGGCTTATTCGTGAATTTGAATTCAGAAACACAATTGGTTGAGGCCGCCCAAAACGGCAATCTGGAAAGCTTCGGCGTCCTCTACGAGCGGTATCACAGCGCAATGATTGCGCTTGCCTATTCGGTGCTTGGTAACAGGGACCTTGCCGACGACGCCGCACAGGAGACGTTTGCGGTAGCCTGCCAAAAAATTGGCACGCTGAGGCGCAGTGACAAATTCGCCTTTTGGCTGGCAGGTATCTGCAGAAATACTGCCAGAAACGTTCTGCGATCAAAAGGCAAGGATGCGGCTCTGACTGCTCAAAGTCGTGTTGAAGATATTGAGATGGGAGCAGAACGCCGGGATGTGATTCGGCAGGCAGTCTGGAATCTGAGTTCGGCCGAGAGGGAACTGATAGTACTTCGTTACTATAATGGATTTTCCCAGGCACAAATCTCGAATGTTATGGATATTTCACCTCAGGCAGTGAACGGCAGATTAGTGAGGGCAAAGCGAAAGATTGCAAAGTATTTGAAACGTAACGGTTTCACAGGGGTGAATTATGGAACAGACATTTGACAATAACTTGCTTGATGAAGCACTTACAGAGGCGATTGGTTCGGAAGAACAGAAGCCGGACTTTGAGAAATGGAAACAACAACACCCGGAAGCCGTTGAGATGTTGATTTCGCGGATTGATGGGAGATCATCAGCACCTACACTCCCGCTCTATATAGGGAGAAAAATCATGAAGAGTCCAATTACAAAATTAGCTGTGGCTGCGGCTATAATTATCGCGGTGCTTATTTGTATCAATCAGTTTTACGGCGACCACAGCAACGTGTTTGCACAGGTTTTGGAGCAGATTGAGAAAGCCGAAACCATAACGTGGAAGGTAACCTATTACCTCCAAGTCACCAGCAAGGATGGAAAAAGGACTTGGATTGAGACCGAGACACGACATCAGGCCTACAAGGCACCGGGTTTGTACCGGGATGTACACTCTGATGAAAATGGACAAATCACTTACTGGACAATCACAGACGCCATAAACATGAAAGAACTGAGTGTAGATCCAGAAGAAAAGAGAGCGACTGTTCGTGAACTCGCGTTTGCACGGAGTCCAAGTGGACCATTCAATTGGCAAAAGGAGGAGATGCAAAAACGCAGCCTGGAATGGGTGGGAACGGCAGAGACAGAAACCGGAGAAGCGAACATTTTTCGAGCATCATTCAGGGATAAGACGAGCAACGAAGACTGGAGCTATGACTTCTGGATAGATGTGAAAACCAAACAACTGGTCGCTGTCCAGGTTCCCGGAACTGACATTTATGATCCCGAGAAAGATCCTGCGCGCATGAATCCTCCACATAAGGACTGGTATTACAAACGACCGATATGTCATATTCAGCATGATATCATTTACAACGCGGTACTCGATGAATCGCTTTTCAGTCTCAAACCACCCGAGGGCTACACCGTCAAGGTCGAAGGCCGTCCCCATGTGACGGAAAAGGAGATGGTTGACTATCTCGGCATCCTAGCCGATTTCAATAACAAGACATTTCCCGATCAGCTATTCCCTTTCATATTTACAAGCGACAGGATAAACAAGGTTTGGGATAAGGCGAAGGAAGAACGAACCGCAGCCGAACAAAAGTACATCGAAACTATGGACCACTATATGATGGCCGGTCTAAATAAGATGCCGACCGGTCACTTCATCGATGACCACACGGAAGAAAAAAGCTTTCGGTATATAGGTAAAGGAGTCAAACTCGGTGACAAGGAGCGCATTGTCTGTTGGTACAAGTTCAAAGGTTCGAACAGTTACCGAGTAGTTTATGGTGATTTAAGCATCAGTAACGTTGCTCCGGAAGATTTGCCGCTGCCGGTGGAACCGTGAAGGAACCGGGCAAAACTGAAAGAATTGGGCACAACAGTCGGGTAATGGGGCATTCTCGCTGATGGGCCATGAAAAAGTGACATAGTAGGTACCTCCTTAACGGAGGGCTTAAATAAGCCGGGCCTATTTGGCCCGGCTTTTTTATGCGCTTATGTTGGTGTACGAACTAAATCTGGCAAAAAAATATATTTTGTTTAGACTAAAATCGCAGGATCAGACGTTTCAAGATGTGACAATCGATTGTTGTAAGATTTGGCGAACAACGCTTTGATGTTAGAAGATAAGCTGCTTATATACAGATTCAACCGCGGTGACGGTGATGCCCTTCGGCGTATCTATGAAAAGTATAGAAATGATTTGCTCAAGGTAGCTACCGCCCTCCTGAATGACAGAAGTGGTGTTGAGGATGTCCTGCATGACGTTTTTGTAACATTTGCGGAAGGTGTGGGAACTTTTCAGTTGAGAGGGAGCCTTAAGGGCTATTTGTCAATCTGTATTGCAAACCGTGCGCGTGATAAGAACCGGGCAACACAGCGACAGGGCACTGTCGGAATGGATAATACAGGGCCAATTCGTTCAGACATAAGCGGGCCGGCGCGGTTGGCCGAGCGCAGTGAATTAGCAGAGCAATTGGAGCATGCAATGGCCCAGCTTCCCAGTGAGCAGCGGGAGATAATAATTCTTCGCCTTCAAAGCAAGGTGCGGTTCAGGCAAATCGCCAAATCGAAAGGTGTTTCGGCCAATACGATTCGAAGCCGATACCGGTATGGATTGAATAAGCTGCGTTCTATTTTAGATGGTGAGTTAAGAAAATGAGATATCCAAGAAATATAGAGAGTTCAATTAAGAAGTCATATCTCGGAAATATTGAGACCTCGGCGGACGCCGAGATGGACGGAAGAATTCTCAGTGATGCTTTGACCGCGATGGAAGAATCAAAAAAAGAGAATCCGGGTTTAGCCGGGACAAATATAAAGAGAATCATTATGAAAAGTCCAATTAGAAAAACAGCCGCTGCAGCGGTGATAATTATAGCGGTACTATTTGGACTAAAATTTATCGGCGGGCCGGATGTGGCCAATACGGCCTGGGCCGAGGTGAGAAACCGCTTTGCTCAGATTGATTATGTACATATGTATATAGTCAAGAGCAGGGGCGACGATTTATTCGGACATGGTGAGGCCTGGCACGCACACGGTAAAACAATAGTTCATGGAAACGACGGCAGCATTACTTATGATGACGGCCGGATGGTCAAATATTTCGATAAGCGTGGCATGCTGACTGTCAGGAGACCATCCATCTTCGTCGATGGGCAGTCATTTCTTGAATACCTCAGCGGTGGATTTTTGTCGGACGAGAACTGGCAGCTCAAAGAACAGATTCCCACCAGAGTTAGCGATGATTTTCTGATATACACATTTGACCCCCCGCCAGGGAGCGACTGGCTTGATACGACATCCATTACAGTGGGCAGAAACTCATTGTTGCCCATTCAGGTAAAGATATACGTTGATGATGAGGATTACGATCTTTTTATATTCGATTACGAAGCTCCTGAGAAACCGCCTGAATTCTTCGTTCCTCCAACGGTCGGCTCGGCAAATTGTGAAGGCAAAGTTGTGCTCGACGGTGAAGAGGTGGTTTTAAATATTTCGGGAGCACCGGGGCTCAAAGAGGCGGTCGTACGTCTATATGACAAGTATGACGGACCTGCCGAGGAGTTTCCATCGGACTATATCAGCGTTGAACGTCATTCGCCGGACTTCTGTAAATCGGTGTCTGAGAAAGCACGCAAACAATATGAAAAGAAAGGCGGACCGGTATACAGGCTGGAAGTTTCTTTTGTAACGGATGAAGGATACCACAGCACAACTCTTGATTTCCTGGCAGTGTGGTTGAATGAAGCGAATCAATGTGGCGTAGGCGCTTTGGGAGGAGGTCTTGATGACTGGCCCGACGGCAAGTATCGCAACATCAGATTCTCACCCTCGCTGAGTCCTACAGACAGAGAGGACACTTATATCGTTGAGATACGCTGTCGGATCGAACCGAAGGCTGATTGACCTTCGGCCGAATTAGAATTCGAGAACCTCAAATCCAGAGACTTTGTCAGCCATCTTTTGAAAGGAAATACTATTATGAAAAGACTGAAAATCACAACAATCGTTCTTTTGGCCTTTTGTTCATCTACTTTGGTCGAAGCTAAAGCCGGTGCCGAGGTTAAAAGCGACCTTGAAGTTTTGGACATCAAGCTGGAGCCTATCCGTAAAGGCAAAAATGTGGTTCGCATAAAGGTCCAAAATAATTCTGATGAGGACCAGGACCTTTCCATTGATATACGAACGGAATCATCTACCGGAAACTGGCAAACTCAATTTCCACATATCATAAAGGGGAGCGAAACAAAATGGGTTCGCCAGGCCTACAAAATCAACGGCATCATCGTGGCAAGAACCCGGATTCGATTGCGTTTTTATATGGTCGGTTCCACAATAAGCTCCGGTGGACAGGGGACAAATAAATATTTCAAAGAAGCAGTATACTTTGCCGGCGACTTACAGCACGCTGAGCCTGATGATAGTAAACCTGAGCCTGCCTCAGAAGACCAAAGGCGGACTATTGCCGAGGTTCTGCGGCAATTTCAGAAATGCGTTAGGAACAACGATTACGAAGGGGCCTGGCAGTTCTTCTCTCAGGATTTTAAAGAAGCTGAGTTGTTTGGCAGACTCAGCACCTTCCAGAGAGCCATGGAAACGCCCTATTTCCTGTTCCCCCTGAGCAGAGCGGAAGTGCTGGCCCTAGAGCCGAAATCCGCCGGCAGGAAGAAAGGCACTCTCGGTCTCACGACGGCCCTGAAAGACGAACACTGGATGGTCAATTTCGTCAAAGTTGCCGACAATTGGTGCATCGATACCTTGGAACGCATCGACGCGGCACCGCGAGAACAGATTCCGTTCGATCCAGATTCTCAGGAACAAGCCGTACGAAAGGCCTTTGGGCAATGGCAAGATTCAATAAGAGATGGAAAGTATAAGACCGCCTGGGAACTCTTTGCAAGCGGTTTGCGGCGGTCACGACAGTATGAGAATGACTTTCAAAGATTCGCCCAAAAAATGGGTTCCAATGGGAGTATGATGAGGGCAATATCTCTGAATTTACGTTCTGAATCCGTTACAAACATTAGAATTGGTAAGTTTGCCACCTTGAATACAACTCACTCCAGCCGGTCATTTAGGATAGATTTTGTTATGGAAGACGGTCAGTGGAAGATCTGTAACATTAGGATGGTGCGTGATGGCAATGGAGGTGACTGGCAAGCACGTCTTCTGCCGAGGATGCGAAAGCGCGTTACAAAACACTTCGATATTTTTTGCTTTAAAGGCTCCACGGCAGAAAAGGAAATAGATAAGATCGCCGAAGAGAGGGAACGGGGATTTCGTGAAATATGTCAGTTTTTGGGGAAGGATTCCGACGTTCGAATTCGCATGATCCTTTTTGAGGATGGCGCGACGAAGTACTCTGAGACCGGTCATCAGGGCGCCGGCTGGGCATTTGGAAATACAGTTGTCGAGGTATATAATGAGAAACAGAAACTCGATCCCTATCACGAGACGACTCACGTCCTGATGCGACCGTATGGTTCGCCGCCAGCCTTATTCAACGAGGGTCTGGCCGTCTATATGTCGGAACGATTAGGGGCACCCGCCTTAGTTTCCATGGGTGGTGGAGAGTCTTCGATTTACGAGCGTGTTGGGAAGCTGAACGGCAAAGGCGAGTGGATTGAACTTGAAGAACTTATGACTTATACCGAGATCGGTTCAGGAAAAACCAATCCGCCCGTCGCTTATCCCGAGGCCGCCTCTTTTGTCAAGTTCCTTGTGGAGACATACGGCAAAGACAAGTTCCTAAAAACATATAGAACGCTGAGAAATTCCAACGATAAAGCTACGCAAGAGCAAAATGTCAAGGCTCTTGAAACAATCTACGGCAAGTCACTGGATGATTTGAAAACCGAATGGAAAAGGACTTTTCCAAGGTCAAAGTAAGGGACTTTATTTAGACATAAGATGTGCTCACGTATATTGATATTAAGTATAATCCTTTCAATTGCATCACCAGAAGAATTTGCTGATATGATGGATCTCAGCGAGGAGAATATCAAGCAAGCGGGAGGCCGGGTGTACCACAACCCACCAAAAGCACATTATACAATTGAATGTTCCGTTGACCCAAATAAAGGAGTTTTGGAAGGGACAGAGAATATTCATTTTGAGAATACAACGAACTCTCTGCTTCGTGAACTGCGAATAAAACAGACCTCATCCGGAAACATGGAGGTCCGTTGCAGAGGAGAAACCGTTAGAATTTTGTCGGAAACCAAGGAGGGGTCAGGTAGTTGTGTCACGGTCGTCGAGCTTCCAGAGCCAATTCATCCGGGAGGTGATGTCGAACTTCAGATCCAGTTTGGAATATCGTCAAGTGAATATGCAGGTACCGAAAAACTTACATTAACAAACTGGTATCCTCGTTTATGGTGGGGCGTTGAAACGCACGATGAATTCGATGTCAAAGTTAAAACGCCACCCGGATATGGGATGGTCACGAGCGGTGCTGTTGACAGTAAATCGGGTTATTATCATGCAGACAATGTACGTACTTTCGGTCTATTTCTCGGCAGGAATCACAAGGTCGCAAAGTCGATGACAAAAGACGTGCTTGTGCAGGTGATATTCACACCCAAAGGAAAAGGGTGTGCTGATTTGCTCTTAGAGACGGCAGTGGACGTAATTAACTTCTATTTTGAGCGTTTCGGCTTCTATCCTCATTCTGTTTTATCAATTATACCAGGCATGAATCGGCCGGCGGGCGGCTATCCTGTGGCAACAAGTATTGTCGCAGTGCATGGAATGGAACAATTTGATTTTAAGCCAAAACTTCACTGGCAGTGGATCACGGCCCACGAAATCGGCCATGAATACTGGGGTGAGCACGTATTGAGTGAGGAGCCGGATGATGCGTTCAATTGGCTGATGATAGGTTTGGGAATTTATGCCGACAGGGAATATGCTCGCGCACGAGGGCTGGGCCTGAACAAACATCGAGAGATGATGAATCGTTATATTAAGGGTGTGCAAAGCGGCTTTGACACCACGATAGCCCTTTCACCGGAACAGCGCTCCAAGATTATATTTGACTTCAACAATATTGTTAAACACGGTAAAAGTTTCAGTGTCATAAGCGCGCTGGATTGTGTTTTGGGAAAGAAGGTCTTTGGAAGAATCTATCAAAACTGTTTGAAAGACTTTGGCGGCCGAAGATTAGGGATTAATGAGTTCAAGGCGGTATGCGAAAAAGAGGCGGGGCAGGATTTGGGATGGTTCTTCGACCAATGGATAAATTCCAACAAATTTTTATCTTACAAGATTACTTCACACAGCTGCAAAAAGCAGTTAGGTTACTATATCTGTCAAGTAGAAGTTAAATGCCTTGGTGATTTGAAGATGCCGGTGCCTGTGTCTGCATATTTTGAGGATGGCACCTCACAGAGTAAACTCACTGACAGGCTACTGCATGTAAATGTTCTGGAGTTCAAAAGCAAATCTCCATTAAAGGAAGTGCGATTGGACCCAGAGGCAGCTCTTGCCCAGGCTTCAATGGAATAAATGGCAAGTAAATAGAATAAATATTGCATGTCAGAGATCCAAGGATAATTGATATCCTCAGTATCCGAATTCGCAGATTTTTTGCCGGGCAGAGCAAAAATAACCTCTGACGAACTGCGAATAAGTGACATGATGGTCCTCCTTAAATGGAGGGCGCAAACAGGCCGGGCTTTTGCCCGGCTTTTTTATGCGCTTTTTAAAGGCAAATATGCAGATTTTTCGGCCTGCAAGCCAAAATCCAAGGAAAATGATATTTGTTTTGAGTAAAATGTGGTACTCGGGTGTTATATAGGTAGTGATCGATCCAATATCTTTAAAGGTACTAATTAGTGCTGGAAGACAGACTGTTAGTGTTGAGATTCAAGCGTGGCAACCGGGACGCTTTTTGCCGAATCTATGAGAAATACAGGAACGACTTGTTAAGGCTGGCAGTGTCTCTGTTGAATGAGTCAAGTACTGCTGAGGACGTTGTGCATGATGTGTTTACCTCTTTCATACGTTCCGGTAGACAGTTTGAACTTACGGGTTCTCTAAAAGGGTATCTGGCAACGTGCGTGGCGAACCGGGCACGTAATGTTAGTCGGGGATACAGGCGAAAGCAGGATGCAGGGCTGGATAAAGTCGGTCAGATGGCATCAGATTGCAAGAGGCCGGACCAATGGATTACCTGCAGCGAAGAATTACAACAAATAAGTAATGCTTTAGCGCAACTGCCATACGACCAGCGAGAAGCTATAACACTGCATCTTCAGGCCGGAATGAAATTCAGGGAAATTGCCGAATTTCAGGAAGTCCCCATCAAGACAGCCCAAAGTCGGTACCGCTGCGGGCTGGATAAGCTACGTTTACTTTTGAATAGTGAGACAACAAATTGAGACCGGCAAAAAACATAGAGAAGATAATACAAAAAGCAGCGATACAAACCGATGCGAAAGTGAATCAGGCGATTCTCAGAAACCTTCTGAGTGAACTACCCGAAGTTGGGGAACAAAAACCGACTTCAACCTGGCCAAATACAGGGAGAATAATCATGAAAAGTCGAATAACAAAATTAGCTGCTGCGGCGGTGATCATCACAATAGTCATTTTGGGATTATTTGAATTCATCGACACCGACAAGACCTCCGGTGTCGTCTGGGCCGAAGTTGTTAAAAAGGTGGAAACCAGCCGAGGCCTCATCGTCCGCTGTACGGGGACCAGTTCATTTCTGCCCAATGAAGAGGATTATTCAATCAAATACTTCTCACCAACGCACTCTCGAACGGACCACTACAAGGGAGGGCAGATCACACACTCCTACTACGATGACCTCAACACAATGACTTTAACAGGCGTCTATCACACGCACAAACACTACCTGTCTACCAAATTCAGCACAAGGGAAGGATTCCTGGAGCAGCAAGAGAACTGGATGAATCCCAGGTACCTGATTCAGACGATCCTGTCTTGCGAGCACAGGAAACTCGGACAGGAAACAATCGAGGGGAAGTTGTGCGAGGGCATCGAGACAACCGATACAGCGGTGTTAGGCCCCCTGCCTGAACCAGTCAGCCGTCTCGACGTGCAAATGCGACTGTGGGTTGACGCGGAATCGAAGTACCCCATTTTGTTTGAGTCAAGAATAACCGGCGAGGTTGACGGAAAGGCGTTGACATCGGAAGGCGTAATGGACCAGTTCCAGTGGGATAAGGAACTGGACCCAAATCTCTTCGAGCCAAACATCCCGCCGGACTACGTGTCGATGCGGGATCTATAACACAGAATCAGGGGCGGTTTGCCAAAGGCCGGGCTTTTGTCCGGCCTTTTTAATGCGCTTTTCCAAGGGGAATCCCTGGTTACGGGTGCACAAACTAAGACTGGTGGAAAAAAGTGATTATCTTTAGACTAAAGTGGTAACCTGATTTGTCATAATAGTGACGATAGTCAGTTCCGGAACTAATTAGGCGGACCTTAGATGCTTGAAGATAAACTGCTGGTTTGGAAATTAAAGCGAGGCAACAGCGATGCTCTGGAGAGTATTTATGAAAAGTACAAAAGGGATTTGTTAGCATTAGCTATTGCCCTTTCAAATGACAGAGATGCTGCTGAAGATATCGTACATGATGTTTTTGTGTCTTTTGCGGAATTTGCAGAGAAACTTCAGTTGAGAACAAACTTAAGGAGTTACCTGTTAAGCTGTATCGCGAATCGTGCGCGAAACTTACACCGGGAACAATGCCGGCAAACCATCCGTTTGGACATAGCAGAAGCTATCGGTTCTGATTCAGACGGGCCTGAGCAAACGGTTATAGCATCGGAAGAAATGCAGCGAGTCGGTCGTGCAATGCTCCTGCTTTCATACGACCAGCGCGAAGTGATAATTCTGCACCTGCAGGGCGGAATGAGATTCAGGGCAATAGCTCAATCACAGGACGTTTCTATCAATACAATTCAAAGCCGATATCGCTATGGATTGAAAAAACTACGGTCACTATTGAACGGTGAGGCGGAAAAATGACATACGCAAATGATATGGAAAAAGTAGTTAGAGACTTTTGCGTTGCCAAAACATCAGATATTAAGACAACTTTCAAGATGGATGATAGAATTATCAATGACGCTTTAGAGGCACATGATAAATCCAAAAAGAACCAACCGGCCGGCTTACAGCCGAATATAGGGAGAATAATTATGAAAAGTCCAATTACAAAATTAGCCGCTGCGGCGGTGATAGTTGCAGCAGTAATGCTGTCAATACATCTCTGGGACAAGTCAACACTTTCAGCATACGCTTTCAAGGAAACCGTTGAAGCTATGCAAGGCAAGCGGTCGTTTCACATACAGACCTACTTCCAACAGCGCCGCAATGATGAGTTCTGGGCTGAGTTTGATGAAGAAGGGAAACTGGTTTGCTTCCGGCAAGAAGAAGGCAAAGATCCAAATCGCATTTTCGTCACAACATGGAAAGACGGTGTTAAGACCCAATATTACCCACCACCGTGGGGCGTCAAACTGATGACGCGTGTTGACAACCTGGAGAATTTGGAGGGATTCGACGAGGGATTCGATCCGGAGACCATTGTACAGGAGGTCCATAAGCTGGTCGCCTGTGGTAGGGCTGTCATGGAGATCCAGGACCCTCCGCGGTACGCACGCCTGATGACGATTCATGTGAAGCGCATAGACAGCACGCCGCTCCGACAGGTCCTGGTTGTCGATCCTGTCACGAAGTTCGTCGTTAGAATCGACGACTACTGGGATAGAGGAGAGAACGTGTACCACCATGGCATTGAGGTGCTGGAATACAACGAGACCATCGATCCCCGTCTCTTCGATCCGAATTTGCCGGAGGACACCCTCATCATGGACCAGGTCACGCAGGAGGTCGGCATGGCTCAGGGTGACATGAGCAATGAAGAGGTTGCCGTGGAGATTTGTCGTCAGGCCCTGGAAGCCTGGGCCAAAGGGGATTTCGCCAAGGCAGGCAAACTCTGCGGCGGCGCGCCGAGGCACATGCTGGCCGAAGCCTATGCCCACGTGCGCCCCGTGCGTATCATTTCAATTGGACAACCGGAAAAGATCCATATCGCGACGCCCAGGTTCTGGGTTCCATGTCAGTACGAAATCGAGCGTGACGGCCAACTGGAGATCACAAACCAGAAGTTCGCTGCTCTCACCGTGAATGGGCGCCCCGGACGCTGGTATGTGAATATTATCCACACAAGGTAATAAACCAACGAGAACGTCCCAAGCTCTCTTACGTAAGTTACCTGGTACATGCGTTAAGACATGGCAGTCCTCCTTAAGTGGAGGGCACAAACGGGCCGGGCTTGATTGGCCCGGCTTTTTTATGCGCCCAAGGTGCTCACAAAAAATATGTTGTAACATTCCTATTCGTGTTATAAGATACTTATCATAATTCATTTATATCTTTTTAAGGAGCAGGAAATGAGGCATCATAAATCAGTTTTATTATGTGCGATTGGCCTTGTGCTTGCCGCAGTTTGCGGCAGTTACGGTGCAACTCAGGAAGCCGATATTCGCGGGGAACTAAAGAAGTGGCACGCGGTCACTATTACCTTTACCGGGCCGACCACAGGCGAAGAAGCAGAGCCGAATCCATTTTTGGACTATCGCCTGAACGTTACCTTCACCAAGGGTAAAAAGCAATATGTTGTCCCCGGCTACTATGCCGCTGACGGGGATGCAGCGAAAACCAGCGCTGATTCAGGCAATAAATGGCGCGTACATTTTGTTCCCGATGAAGAGGGCGAATGGTCGTTTAAGGCATCGTTGCGTACCGGGCCGGATATCGCTCTCAACAGCAATCCAGAAGCAGGAAAATCCGTCACCTTTTTCGTCGCAAATGGAACGTTTACAATCGGCCCGACTGATAAAAAGGGACGAGACCTGCGAGGTAAAGGATTCCTTAAATACGTCGGAAAACGATACCTGCGATTTGCCGAAACGGGTGAGTATTTTCTCAAAGGCGGAGCCGACAGCCCGGAGAACTTTCTCGCTTACGCCGACTTCGATGGGACATACGATACGGCAGAGTTGAAGCGCAAAGGAGAGGCGGCGGGAGCAAAATTTTTGCATCGGTACGAGCCACATGTGCACGACTGGAAAGCCGGTGACCCGACGTGGAAAAAAGTAAAAGGCAAAGGCATGATTGGGGCCCTGAATTACCTTGCGAGCAAGAATATGAACAGCGTTTATTTTATTCCGTACAACATCGACGGCGGCGACGGCAAGGACGTCTGGCCGTGGACGGATCCGAAAGAAAAATACCGGTACGACTGCAGTAAGCTGGACCAATGGGAGATTGTGTTTTCGCATATGGACAAGCTCGGCCTTATGCTCCATATAATACAGCAGGAAACAGAGAACGACCAGGGCCTTGACGGCGGTGAACTTGGAAGGCAACGTAAGCTTTACTATCGTGAACTTATCGCCCGCTTCGCCCATCACCTCGCGCTGGTGTGGAACCTCGGCGAGGAAAATACCAACACCACCTCACAGCGCAAGGCGTTCTGTCGCTATATTAAAGAGCTCGACCCTTACGACCACCCGGTCGTTATGCATACATACCCCGGCAAATATGAGGAATTTTATAGTCCCTTGTTAGGCTACGAGTATTTTGACGGCCCCTCGCTCCAGACCAACGACACTCACAAACAAACGGTGAAATGGATTGACCGCTCCGTTACTGCGGGTCGAAAGTGGTTTGTCAGCCTGGACGAAATCGGCCCCGCTCACACAGGCGTCAAGCCCGACAAAGATGACTACTGGCATGATGAAGTTCGTAAGAAACATTTGTGGGGACACCTGATGGCCGGCGGCGCCGGGGTGGAATGGTACTTCGGTTACAAATTCGCGCACAATGACCTGAATTGTGAAGATTGGCGCAGCCGAGAACACATGTGGGAGCTGACGGATTACGCTCTGGAATTTTTCCACGAGCACCTGCCCTTTACCGAAATGAGCCACCACGACAAGCTGACTTCGGCCAAGGACGACTACTGCTTTGCCAGGCCGGGTGAAATCTACGCCGTATATCTGCCTTCCGGTGGAACCACAAACATTGATTTGGGCAGCAGATCCGCAACCTTCACCGTGCAGTGGTATAATCCGCGCAGCGGCGGCTCGCTGAAGACCGGCACCATCCGGACAATCAGGGGCCCCGGCTCGGTCGTCATCGGACATCCACCTCAGGAAAACGATAAAGACTGGGTGGTTCTCATAAAATTAAAATAATAGATGATCCAATAGTTCGAAACATTTAAGGGCTACAAGCTTACCGCTTGCAGCCCTTTTGTTTTGAATTCGGCTATTGTCCAAAAAGTTAAAGCTTACCTTAATGAACTTAAATTGGAACCGGCGACAGATTATTTTGTCCAGTTTCCTGCAAATCTGGCAACATCGGCGAGATTCACAAAACCATCACCATTAAGGTCTTCGGGAATCCTGCCCGGGCCTGCCCAAAGCCATCGAGAAGCAATTCGTGCTAAAACCTTAAAGTCATGCGGGATACTAACGGTTGCGCTATGAACGGTGGTATTTCCACAGTCATCGACGACCTGATAGGTGATAGTGTAAATGCGATCATTACCTGTCCCGCTTCGTTCGGACCTTAGATAGATAGAGCCATCCTCGTTTATTTGAATATCATTTGTTGTGTGCCCGTCGCCGATTGTGTTATCACCTTCGTTTGCCACGATGCCGACTAAAGATACATCCGGCGATGTATCACAATCGTCGCTGACCGTCCATGAGGGCGTAATCTGAACCATCTTATGGTCGGGCGGCCACAGCATCGTCGGTTCAACAGAAAGCTCGAACTGGGGCGGTGTCGTATCGACAACGGTGATGACCTGCACGCAGCTTGAAGTGTTACCACATTCATCAGTGGCCGTCCATGTACGCGTCAGAATTCCGGTATTGCCGCAGCCCGGCTGCCACTTGTCACTGTGTGTCACAGTTACAGTTCCACAAGTGTCGACGGCTGTTGCCGAGCCATTTGCCTCAACACTGGTGTCTGCCGGACATTCGAGCGTTACATCCGCAGGACATGTGATGACCGGCGGCGTGGTATCGACGACCGTGATAATCTGCACACAGCTTGAACTGTTGCCGTACTCATCGGTGGCTATCCAGTTGCGTTCGATGGTTTTGGTATTTCCACACCCCGGGATATTCCTGTTTCTGAACCTGATGGTTACATCTGTACATGCATCATAGGCTGTCGCTTTGCCTGTTGCGCTCGGCGAGGTGTCAGCGGGGCATTCAAGAATCACATCCTGAGGGCAATTGATATCCGGCGGAGTTGTGTCCTGAACAATGATGGTTACTTCGCCGGTATCAGAAGCACCGGCCCTATCGATTACCTCAAGGAGAATAATATGCTCACCGGTTGGGAGGTTGCAGTCTATAATCACACCACTTGCAAGTAAGACATCGGCGTTGGGATCACAGGGGTCGAGTTGGTACCAGTTAAAATCGGTTATATCGTCATTGGTCCCCGGCGTAGAGTCGGCGTCACTTGAGCCGGAGCCATCGAGTGTGACAGTTGCTCCCCAAGGAGCTTGTGCCTCAACGGTCTGGTCCTGCCCGGCATCGGCAACGGGGACGTGATTGAACTCATAAGCACCCATATCAATCCGGCCGTCGATTATGCGGGGCTTGCCGTCGAGGTCTGTTTCGTCAGGTGCGGCTATATAATCGGGGTCGCCCTTATTTATGCAGGGCGAATCGGGGAGCAGATGATAATCGGGCTTGACTGAATCCGGATAAGCGAGTCCGTATAAGCTGCTGAGATAATTCTGCCAGATTTCGTCAGGTGATAAGACTCTGTCATATATTGCGGCCTCGTCGATGAGGCCATCGAAAAAGGTCACATCGCCCAACGCCCCTCTTGCCCCAATGGTCCAGAGATGGCTTCCGTCGTCTAAGGGAGTGCCCGTACCTATTGTTCTGCTTGCATAATAGGTCTCGACACCGTTATGGTATAATCTGGTTGTATTATCCGCCCTGCTCCAGGTCAAGGCCACATTCTGCCAGGTATTAAGAGTCAGAGTATGGCTGACACTTCTGGCATAGGCGTGACTGCCGGTATATCTTACGCGTCCATCCAAGGTCAAGGTGGTCCCCTCAGCGTATATTCTTTTGTCTCCATCCCCCTTGTCGAGGACGTGCCAGTGGGCATCTCGTCGGGGCCGAATCCATGCCTGGAGTGTAATTGCATTGAGGTTGTTCAAGACGGGATTTTCCTGGCTACGTACAAAGTCATTATTTCCATCAAAACTCAATGCACCATTAACCTTACCGGTCGTCCATTGTGCTCCATGAACATTACCGTGATTGGAGCCAGCCGAATCATAGGCTATTGTTCCTTCAGTTTCGTCGAACTTCCAGTAAGCAATCGGGCCGAAATACTCCGGCTGGACAAAACACGGATCGGCCGTCATGTTACCAAGACCGGAGTATCCACCTTCGACATCGCTGTAAGTGATCGTGATTATCGAATTGTCCATGTTCGCTATTTCGTTGCCGCCATTCCAGAAGATGCAGTTGGACGCAATAACGGCGCTCGGTGGTACAACCCCGCCACCTTCGGGTATAGCGCAAACGATAGCGTTTCCAACAGGCGCTGAATTGCCGGCAAGCGTGCAGTTAAACATCTTGGGGCTGGACTCGAACCAATAATACATCGCGCCGCCGTGGAGACTGCTGGAGTTTCCCGTGATTAGGCAGTTGTGTAGAGAAGTGCTGCTCATGACCTCGTGTATTGCGCCGCCGTAGAAACTTGAGGTGTTTTGGCTGAATATACAGTTGGTTATTGTGGCGCTACCGGCCTCATTGTAGAACGCGCCACCATAATACTCGCCCGAGTTGCCGCTGACCTTGCAGTTGTTTATGGTCATGGCACTGACGGCGTTGACTAATCCGCCTCCGATTAGGGCGGAATTGCCCACGAATGTGCAATTATCGAGGCTCGGGTTACCCTCAACTATGTAGCAGACCCCACCTCCGGCCATGGCCGAGTTACCGCTGAATGTGCAGCCGGTTAGTGTTGAATTGTCGGCCTCGCTGTTTAGACTGCTCTCGTAGCCGGATGAGTTGTTGCTGAACGTGTAGCCGGCAAACAACGGGATGCTGTTTGCGATATTCGTCTCTTTGCCCGGAGAGCCCGAATTGTTCTGCTCCTGTGGAAGAATGACGGTGCTGCAGATTGCTCCACCCCACAATTCGGCATAATTATTGCTGAATATGCAGTTTGTCAGTGTAGAATCGCTGTCAAAATTGAAGACTGCCCCGCCAAGCTCCGCCGAGTTGCCGCTGAAGTTGCTGTCGCTTACAACAGGGCTGCCGGGCCAGCTGGATATCCCGCCCCCATGTTTCGCCGAGTTGTCGATAAAGTTACAATTGATTATCGTTGGACTGCCATAATAGTTATACATTCCGCCGCCGTTGGCATGTGGAGAAGGATAATTTTCGTTCGCATTACCGGCGGTAATAGTAAAGCCGTCGAGGATGGTGGTTTCGTCACAACCGCTTCCGGTTACTACATGGTAGCTGTTGTCCGAGTTATTGCCGGGAATTCCAATGTCGCCACTGAGGATTGTTTCATATTTGTCGATATTGCGGGCATTGGGGTCCAGTTCACCGAATCCAGCATAGCCACCTTTAATAATGACGCCATTTTTTAGTTGGAACGTGGCCGTTCGGTCAGGAACTGTTACGGGGGTGTCCAGACTTTCATTTGAGCCCATTGGAGGTGGAGAGGACAGTGTCGTGAAACTCCAGACTTTACCGATGATTTTACTGCCATTATTGATCTCATCAATACGCCAGTAGTACGTAGTGCCATAAGCCATCGTGCCGGGGTCGAATGTCGTTGCAGTCTGGTTTCCCTGGAAGATACCCGGACTGGTCGTCCCGAAGTATACATCGTGCGATATGGCCTCAGAACCGGCCGTCCAACTCAAGTCAGCCGTTCTACTGACACCTATTGCACCATCGGCTGGATTGGGATTGCTTGCCTGACGGATATCCGGCGGTGGCCCCCCGGTAGAGTAAAGGCCCTGAGCGACGCGGATTTCGTCGCCGGATTTGGCAACAGCGAGAGCATCCAGCAGATGATTGAACGCCCTCATCCAACTGCTGCCGTCACCACCTGCAGGAACATCAGCATCGACATAGTAGATTGCCGGCAATATGGGGAGAGCCACGGCGTCTGAAACGGGTTCAACTAAGATAGCCACTGTCGTTCCTGACGGACTCCACTGCTCCAACCAGGGCAGATAAGCAACGAAGCCAATCAGAGAAGGCGTGTTATCGAGCCGGACCGGTGTAGAAGAAATCGCGGAGGTACCGTACTGAGGATCCGGGGCAAAATCCAATCCTTCCGGGTCATACGCAGATGAATGGTCATCATAAGGACCAATCAATGCTCCAACTCCCAGCACGGCTGAAGTATCTGGATTCGTATCACCATCAATGGAGAGAAGAGTGAATTTTATTTGATAATAATCGTATATGCTTACGTCGATCCCCGTCAATGAGCCAGCACCGTGGTTTTCATGAGAAATATGACGAAAACTTTGATCTTGCATTTGGTTACCTTGATATTCTATCACAAACCTGACACCTGGCCCCGGCACATCCGTTTTCTCAAGGAGAATCGCCGTGGAGGAGCCAAACCAATCCAGCGACATCAGACCATCATCAGATAGAGTGAAATTGCCTGCGGTTACCGGAGCAGCGGATATACCTGCCGCAAAGATTATCAGAATGATTTTTAACGCTTTCATTTTTCTTCTCCACCTTAAAAAGGTTTGTATTTGGGGCGCAGTTATAGCGGAAAGACTGGGTTCTAATGCTTGTAAAAATCTAATCAAAAGTAATTGCATGTCCACGCCTCCTTGTTCACTGCCACTGTTGAAATGTGGTACAAGTATAATTATAGGCTTTCTCATGCCGAAATCAAGGAAAATTAGGATAATTTGTTAATTCTTATGGCTAAAAAATGTGTTGCAAAGGTAATAATCATTGTTATAATACCGGCCTATATCGTTATGTGGATTGCGAAACAAGTAAGCAACAGCCGATTGCAATATAGGAAATAGAAGTAAGGAGCATTTTTTAATGGAACCAATTATTGAGCCGGAAATCGACTTATTTGCCAAAGAGCTGCCGTCAATGGAGGAAATCAAGAAGCTTTCCGAGTTTGTCCATTCCAGCGAGAGCAACCTGCTTAATTTCAGTGAACAGTTGGAAGAAAATATGAGCAAGGGCGGTCAGAAAGCCGCTTTATCTGCAGGTATAGGACTGTTTATTGTCGGCAAAAACGAAGAAGCCGCCCAGAAACTTACAAAAGGGACGGACTGTAAAGAGAAATTCATATACCTGGCCTTTGCACTCAGGCGAATAGGCAAATTCGAGGATTCAATCGAAAACTTTGAAAGGAGTGTTGACTACGGGGCGGATAAATTAAACACAACCCTGGAAAAAGCCGCCACATATCGTTACGCATCCGACTTTGAGGCTGCCGCCAGGGAACTTAAAACTTGCTCAAATTACGAAAACGTAAGTGCCGAATACCACTGCCAGCTTGGCCTGCTTCAGGAAGCACAGGGTCTATACGAAGAGGCAATGGACAACTACCAGGCAGCTCTGGAATTATCGCCGAACCATCAGAGGGCGCTTTTCCATACGGCTTACCGCTGTGATTTGTCGGGCGATGAAGACGCAGCGATCGACTACTACAAGCAAATTGTGTCAGGTGGCCAGGTCTATGTCAGCGCATTGCTAAATTTGGCAGTACTTTACGAAGACCGCGGCGAGCTTACCAAAGCTTCCCAATGTGTCGATACGGTCCTGAAGTTTCATCCGAACCATCAAAGGGCGATCCTGTTCAGTAAAGACATCGAAAGTACAAAAACGATGTTCTACGACGAGGAAAAAGAAGAGAAAAAGACCCGGAAAAACCAAATCCTTGAAACCCCGATCTCTGATTTTGAACTGTCTGTACGCAGCAGGAACTGCCTGAAAAAAATGAACATCATAACACTGAGCGACCTTTTAAATATCAGCGAGGCAGAGCTGTTATCTTATAAGAACTTCGGTGAAACGTCCCTTAGAGAAATCAAGGCCCTTCTTGAATCTAAAGGCCTGCACCTTGGTATGGCCCTTGAGGAAAAGCTTTCTCCAGGTGAAATCTCTGAACTGGGTGTCTCAGAAGACAAAGATGAACAACTCCTGAGCAAATCAATAGACGACCTTCAATTATCGGTGCGTGCTCGAAAGTGCCTTCAAAAACTTGAAATTCGGACTCTGGACGACCTGACACGCAAAACAGAAGCTGAACTGCTGGGCTGTAAAAATTTCGGTGTAACAAGCTTGAACGAGATCACCAAGGCCATCGGCAACCTTGGATTATCACTGCGAAGCCTTGATTAAGTTCAAATCAGGCCCCAATAAATTGCGGGCTGTATACAAGATGAACAATACCCAAATTTATTTGGGTCCTCAATATGAGAGATATTCGGGGAAATTTACTTTGTTTACAAACACCCAACCGGCCGCATATCGTCTTAAATATGCAGTTTCTGCATTCACTCACTTAGCATCTCGAACAATCAAAACAGGTTTTCCTTTACTTTTTCTGATTATCCTCGTCGGCTGCAAGGCGAGAAAACCGGCCAGACCAACGCCTCAGATGGATATAGATCCTCAATTCTGGGTAAGAGTGTTGCTGCTCAATGACGTGACAGAATGCAAACTCAAGAGCCAATCCTCCTTCAGCATTAGTACCGATGAGAATCTAATAGAAACCAGTCATCACTTTGGTCAGACCAATGTGCCGATAAACATCAGCATATCCGAAGGCGGAATCAATATTGGCGGCGAAGAGTATGCAAGCAACGAGGTTATTATTTCTCCGAACGAACCCTACATCTTTAGCCTTAACGGCAACGATTATCGCGGGAAGTTAAAGCTAATAACCAACGGTCAAGACCAATCCTTCGACGCAATCAACCTTGTTCCGCTCGAACCATACTTAGCCGGCGTCGTAAGGGCCGAGATGCCCGATTATTGGGAACCAGAGGCACTTAAGGCGCAGGCAACTGCGTCCAGGACCTATTGCCTGTACATCAAAAAGCGTTTTGGCAAGAATCGCAAGTGGGATGTGAGAAATACGGAGGCACATCAGGTTTACCTCGGTGTCAATGCCGAATCCAGGCATGTATGGGACGCCATCAACAATACATACGGCCAGGTTTTGGTCTGTAAGGATCCGGCCGGCAACGAAGATATCTTCCCCACCTACTACAGTTCAGTATGTGGCGGCTACACTGAAAACAGCAAGAATGTATTCGGTGATTCATTTGAAGGGCTGGTCAGTGTCCCGTGCCCTTATTGTAAGGATGTTGCCAAATCCCACTTTTTCTTCTGGCCTATGGTCCAATTTGAGAAAGGCTATGTAACAAACAAGCTACAACAGAGGTATCCACAATTAAAGCCGCTTGGTAAAATCATAAAGATCAAAGTATCAAAGCAAAGTGATTATTCAGGCAAAGAGGAACAATATTCTCGATTGACTCAGGTCAAACTTATAGGCTCAACGGGCAAAAGCGATTCCCTTAGGGGTGAGGACTTTCGTCTTTCAGTTGACCCGAGCGGCCGTAAGATAAAAAGCGCGATATTCCAAATTGTCGACCTGGGTGATAAATGGGCGTTCTTATCAGGCAGAGGTTTCGGTCATGGTGTAGGAATGTGTCAAAGCGGGGCCCAGGGGATGGCAAGAGAAGGCTTCACAGCAAAAGAGATACTCGGCTTTTACTATCGTGGTTCGAAGATTATAAGTATTTACTGAACAGCATCGGGTGCCGGTATATTTATTTTTTCTCACGGCCCATCCCGCAATATATAATGAAAATATGAGTGACTTTGAAATTATCCATCGCGACAGCAACTCTTCAGGGAGGCGAGGTTTATTAACCACTTTGCACGGCAGGATTGAAACTCCTGCTTTTATGCCGGTTGGAACGGTGGGTGCGGTAAAGGGTATCAATCCACAACAACTCAAAGAAACCGGAGCCGAGATTGTTTTAGCCAACACCTACCATTTGCTGATTCGGCCCGGAGTCGAGGTGGTGGAGGCACTTGGCGGACTACATAAACTCATGGCCTGGGACGGCCCAATTCTGACTGACAGCGGTGGATATCAGATTTTTTCGCTAAGCGGTTTGACCAGGGTCGATGATGACGGCGTCGAATTTGCCAGCCACGTTGACGGGGCAAAAATATACCTGAACGCTGAAACAGCAACAAGAATCCAAAACCGGCTGGGCGCGGACATAATCATGTGCTTCGACCAATGCACGCAGTTTCCCTGTGACGACGCTGGGCTAAAAAAGGCTGTAGAAAGGACTATCCGCTGGGCACAGGAATGCAAACAGGCCCATTGCAACAAGAGCCAAATGCTGTTTGGTATCGTGCAGGGTGGGATCAACCCGGATTTGCGCAGCTACTGCGCCGATGAACTTGTCAAAATGGAGTTTGACGGATATGCCATGGGGGGCTTAAGTGTGGGTGAAGGCCACGCAGATATGATAAAAACAGTCGCCCACACAACGCAGTTTTTGCCAAAGAACAAGCCCCGCTATCTAATGGGCGTCGGCACGCCGGGCGATATCATCGCAGCTGTGAAGGCCGGTGTCGATATGTTCGATTGCGTTCTTCCAACTCGAAACGGCCGAAACGCCTTTGCATTCACCGAGAATGGCCCCTTACGATTAAGGAACAACGCGCACATAAATGATACCAGTAGTATCGAGGCCGGCTGTGATTGCTACTGCTGCGGGAATTTCAGCCGGGGATCGCTGAGGCATTTCTTTAACGTCGGAGAAATGTTAGGCCCAATCTTAGTATCTCTGCATAATCTTAGGTTTTACCAGAAATTAATGGAGAAAATACGCCGGTTAATAGAAAATGACGAATTCGCCAAATGGTCGGCCGAACAATTAAAATGATTGTTGATTATTGCCAATCAATCATTTAATATCTTGCGAATGTTCCGTAACCATAAATTCACTATAAAGGGAATATAAAAATGGACAATGTATGGATATTAGCTCAAGCAGAATCGAACCAGGGGCGTTCAGGCATTACGTCAGAACGGGTCACAGAGGAAAACGAGGCAGTAACAACCGTGCCGTCTGATCCCAATGCCGCCCCAACTCAACAAAAAACGAAACCCCTTATTCCTCTCTGGATTTTGCCTGTTTTGATTTTAGTAATGGTATTCATGCTCTTCAGGGGGCCCCAAAAACAAAAACAGCAGCGCAAACAAATGGTCCAATCACTGAAAAAAAATGACAGAGTGCAGACAATCGGCGGTATTATCGGAACCATAGTCAATATTAAGGGTGACGAGATTACGCTGAAGGTCGATGAGTCGAATAATACAAAAATAACGGTTGTCTCTTCAGCAATCGGAAAGAACATGTCGAAAGATTAAAACTTCGTAGTTCGCAGACTACGAACCATGCAATAGTGTTTACGATATTCGAGGAAAGTTATGGGCAAAAACCTAACGCTGAAAATGATAGTAATTATTGTTTTAATAGTTTTAGCAGGCCTGACATTATATCCGCCAGACAAAAAGTTAAAACCCGGGCCGGACCTGGGAGGTGGAACGAGTCTCATCTATCAAATTGACACCACGAAGATGGAAGAATCCGAAAAAAGAGATCTGGCCCAGAGAATGATAAAGGTCCTGCGAAGGCGAATAGATCCCGCTAATATCCAAAATCTGATATGGCAGCCTCAGGGTAACACTCGCTTCGAAATAAAAATGCCTCTTGCCAGTGCGGAAACACGTTTGAAACGTCAGGAATTTGACAACGCCAAGAAAGAATTGCTTGCAGAAAATATAAGTCCATCAAAAATTATGCTCTCTCTTACAAAGTCCCCAGAAGAACGAGCTGCAGATTTCAATGATTTTACCCAGGAAGACCCCAATAGATTAGCAATTCTCAAGACTCTGGCCGATGTTTACGACGAACGTAAGGACCTGCAAAATCAAAGAGATACACTCCTGTCAGAACTTGAAACCTCCGAGCAACAGATGTCTTCGGCTGGTATTGAGCCCAACGAGGTAAAGCTCACTGTGGGGGATTGGATTAAGCTCGATGTGAATGATTTGGCAGACTCACTGAGAGAATTTGCTGATTCTAATGAACAAATTGGGATACTCGGAGAGTACGTCAGGAAATATTCAAACTGGGCGGAGGTTGTCAACAAGCTAACCAATGAAGAATTTGTGGATAAATACGAGAGCGCCAAGGCGGACCTCGATAAATTAAACCTGACCGAAGACCAGCTCGATTCCTGTCTCGAAATGGAGGAGAAATCAAGGGAAAGACGGTTAGAAATCGAAAAATTGATAACCGAGTTCCCCGACCGAGAGGAGAAAATTCGGGCGGTCGTAGCGGCGTTCGACGA
>JAABXR010000091.1:0-3468 GCA_011776225.1 Phycisphaerae bacterium | reverse complement strand
CGGGCATACTGGAGTTTAGAATACTGCCTACGAGCAATGAGCCTGATGCCGATATTGACGAGTTAACCAGACAGGTCGAACTGCTCAAGACAAAGGGACCTAAATTTGCATCAAACGCTTCACGGGGTAAATATGTATGGTGCGAAATAGAGGATATCAAGAAATTCCTGATGCCCAACGCGATTATTGGTCAATTTGGCGAGAAATATTTCGTACTGGCAAGCGACCAAGAAAAAGAATGCTTGCTTCACAGCGCCGAAGGGCCAAAGGAATGGAAACTCGAAAGGGCCTTCCCGTCCACGGACCAAGTGGGCGCAAGAGCGATCGGTTTTTCGCTGAATGACAAAGGTGGAATACTATTCGGCAAGCTTACCGGAAACAATGTTGACCGGCCTTTGTGTATTCTTCTGGACGGTATCGCAATATCGGCTCCGAGCATTAAC
The DNA here is from genome assembly GCA_011776225.1 of Phycisphaerae bacterium. GTDB lineage: Bacteria > Planctomycetota > Phycisphaerae > Sedimentisphaerales > Anaerobacaceae > CS2-K091. The sequence continues at coordinate 3,025 of JAABXR010000091.1, read as the reverse complement.
GAGGCTATATACGGCTCGGGCATAATAAAGGGCAGCTTCTCACAAACAGATGTATCTGATATGGTCGATAAGCTGAATGCCGGCTCTTTGCCGGGAAGGCTGATAGAACAGCCGATATCGGTCAAGACAATCGGGCCATCCATCGGCGCCGACAACCGCGACAAAGGCATCAAAGCCGGCTTAATCGGGCTGCTTCTGGTCGTCCTTTGTATGCTGGTTTACTATACACTTGCCGGCAGCATCGCCGATGCGGCACTGTTTATGAACCTGCTTTTTGTGTTAGCTATAATGGCGCTGATAAGAGCAACGTTCACCTTGCCTGGCATCGCGGGGATGATACTAACCATTGGTATGAGCGTTGACGCAAATGTGCTGATTTTCGAGAGAATCCGTGAAGAGCAACAGAAAGGCTCGTCGCTTAGAATCGCTATAAGAAACGGCTACCAGCGGGCATTTAGAACCATTTTTGATGCCAATATCACCACATTTATCACAGCCGCGATTCTCTTCTGGGTCGCCTCTGAAGAAATAAAAGGCTTTGCCCTGGTTCTTATGTTAGGTATCGGCTCAAGTATGTTCACGGCGTTGTTTGTGACCCGTGTGATTTTCGACGTTCTTCTGAACAGGCGAATTATCAAAGAGCATCTGATAATGCTCAATCTGATACGCAAACCAAATGTAAACTGGATGGCTTTGAGACCAATATTTATAAGCTTATCAATGCTGCTTATTGCGGCAGGCCTGTTCGTGTTCTTTACAAGAGACGATGAAACGAATAATAAGTACGGTATCGAATTTACAGCGGGAACAGCCGCCCAGATCAACCTCAAAGACAATGTAAATCTTTCCCGGCAGGAAGTCGAAAACAGAATTCGGAAAATGGGAACGGACCCGAACAATCCTAATCCCGCCCTTGCAACTACAAGCGTCTACAGTATCGGAAGCCCGAAGCCGGGTATACAAAGCGAAGACGATGAAAAAGTATACAGTCAATATGAAATTAATACTACTGAAACGAACAAATCGACAACCACTATTACCCTGTCGGGGTCGTCACAGCATACCCTTGAAACTGTTACGTCAGCAATTACATCAGCTGATGACGAATTCGGCGGCACACTAAGCAACTTGCAGGTAACAGAACAGAGCAGCAACACATTTGTCGTAACAACAAGCCAAATGAACAAATCGCTGGTAACAAATGTTCTTAACACCGCTTTTGCCGACGCCAATGTCTTTGCTGATGCCAACGTCGGAGAACCACAAGTCGATGAGGTTGTCAACGACGCGATACTAAAGGCCTTCGAAGGAGAGCTGGAAATTCAGCAAAGTCTTGTACCGACAATCACGGGGCAGGAAAAAATAACCGAAGAGCTTATTGATTCTTACCCGGAACTCGCTGATTTTCTTGGCGGTATTAAAATTTCTCTCGAGATCGCCAGAGCAGCTACAGCGGAGGAAATCAATGCCCGATTGGCGAATCTGCAATACAAGCCTGATACGCAAAATCTTAACCGGTATGAACACAAAATCCTCAAATCGGATATAACATCAACGGAACCAAATGAGCCGATGAATTCCTTCGTGTACATAAGCGTCGAGCCGGAGGCAGGCTTCCGTGAACTAACCGAAGAAGAATGGACGCGGTTTGTTGAGAACGAAAGAACAAGAGTGCTGGCGGCAACGAGACTCGAAACATCCCTTCCCAGAGTAACACAGATAGATCCCACAGTCGGCGCAGAGGCAAAGCAACAGGCACTGATTGCTATTGTTCTGTCATTGTTTGCAATCGTTACCTATATCTGGGTGCGATTCGGAGATGTCCGGTACGGCCTTGCCGCGATTGCAGCACTGGTGCATGATGTGTGCATTACGTTGGGCGCTATCACGGCCTGCACATATATCGCAAATACGACGATAGGAGAAACACTTTTGATTGGGGATTTCAAAATCAATCTTGCAATAATAGCGGCACTGCTGACAATCATCGGTTATTCTCTTAACGATACGATAGTCATTTTCGACCGTATACGCGAAAACCGAAAGAAGGCCCGCCTGGTTTCCATGACAATTACGAACAGCATTAACCAAACTATCTCCAGAACAATTCTGACATCGTTTACAACGTTCATAGTCGTGCTGATAATGTATATCTTCGGCGGACAGGGGCTGAGGGGCTTTACCTTCGCAATCGGCTTCGGCATTATCATAGGCACATACTCTTCGGTCGCGATAGCCGCACCGATATTGCTGCTCGGCACTAAGCCTGTAAGTGACAAAGACCGCAAGAGCATAAGAGCAAAAGAACAAAAGAACAGAAAGAAAAAAGGGCGTAAATAGCTGTTTCGGCAATAATATTATATAATTGCGAAAAATGCCAAGGGATTTCAAAATAGGAATGCTTGGGGGCCTGGTAGTGGTAATTATCGTCGGGCTTTGGCTTTCTATACGTCCGAGCTTAAGTGTAAGAGGGACAATGCCGGGCCCTGAGAACAGTGAATCTGAGCAGGAAGAAGTTATCGGACAGCCGGTCTTTGAGCCGAACATACCGGACAGCAGGCCGATTGAAACAGAGATCGCCGGTGACAATATAACAACAAAAAAGGCAGCTGAACCAAAATACCATACAGTGCAGAGCGGCGACACTCTATCCGGTATTTCATATCAATACTATGGCTCTGAGCACAAATGGCAAAAGATTCTCGATGCCAATCGAGACGTTATCATAGATGTGAAAAATCTCAGGCCGGGTATGAGATTAATCATTCCCGAATAAAACGGGCACACGGTTACTGCGGCGGGTCTATAACAACACTTGTGCTTCCGATAAAGCCGTCATGGTACTCATATACTTCAAGAGTATAAGTACCCGGCTCAAATGGGCCAAGCGTCGCGGTTACTGGGTAAAAACACACACAGCGGCAGCCTTCCGAAGTATATTCAGTTTCGTAAATTGTGATAAGATTATCCTCTACCGTCATCTCCAGTCCAAGCTCATCGGGGCAGCAGTTAGCAACCATCGTAT
>JAABXR010000145.1:22137-30195 GCA_011776225.1 Phycisphaerae bacterium | reverse complement strand
AAACTATACATAATTGCCATCCTCTTTCTCGATGGGCCGCCTCGCTACAATCACTTAGATGTTGTTTGAGACCAAAGATTAACTCGCAAAGACATCCATAGCAGTTGTTATTCCACGTCACTTTGATAAACTTTGAAGAGGACATCAAATCCCATATTTACCTGAATTTTTCAAAAAGATATCCATTGTTCCACGAACATCGAAGGTTTGGCACTTTCGTTACTAATCTTGTTTTAGAACTCTGGAGACAAAACGAAGACACGAATTTTCGAAGAATTCTGACGTTTTGCGACTTAGGAAAAGTGTGTCTTAGGGTAGCCCCGACCACACGCTTAGCAGAAATCCTTTAAGTCGTACTATTGAATGCCTCTTTCATACCGGCAGAGCGGCGTGACTGCTGCGCTTTGCCATCGCGGCTTTGACTCGCTCCCTGGTCATGGGGAGTTGAAGAAACCTGACGCCCGTTGCATCATAAATGGCGTTGGCAATAACACCTCCCATACAAATAATGGCTGGTTCTCCGCCTCCTTTTGGAGGAGAATCGTCCGCCTTTATCAGCACGGTTTCAATTTGCGGTACCCAGGAAAAACGAGGCAACTCATACGTACCGAAGCTTAAATCAAGAATTCTTCCGCCCTTGAAGTGGACTTCTTCAGCTAGCGCGTAACCCATCCCCATCGTGATGCTACCTTCTACCTGCAGCCTGGCTCCTTCGGGATTAATCACGAGGCCGATATCCTGGGCGCAGACTACGCGTATAACCTGCACGTTTCCAGTTTGCCTATTGACCTTAACCTCTGCAATGAGGGCCACGGGTACGTTCACATCAGAACCACAGGCTATCCCGAATCCACGGCCGCTCGGACCCTTCGCCGGAGTCCAACCGAATTTTTCTGCCGCGGCCTTGAGGACTCCCCGCATCCTTTCGTCGGTAAGATTATTCAGGCGAAATTCCAACGGATCCATTCCTGCTTTAGCGACCATTACATCAATATGCGATTCTCTTGCAAAGCTGTTGGTGTTGTTGTCAGGTGCACGCCAGGGTCCGGTGGCGAATTGATGCATTCCCTCGCCATTCCGCAACTCTCTACAAACGGTGGTACGATGATGCGGCACGTTGTAGAACATCTGAGCGCCTCGCCCGCCCATGCCGTAGATATTATAATCCCACGACACTATCTTGCCTGAATCCGTGAGACCCGACTTTATCTTAACAACTGCCGCAGGCCTAAACGTGTCATAGAAAAATTCATCGGCCCGGCTCCAGACAAGTTGGACGGGTTTCTTCGCTTTCTTTGCCAGCTTTACTGCTTGTATGGCCTGACCATTGCTGATCTTTCCTCCAAATCCGCCTCCTACGAAAGGAGCAATAACGCGGACGTTCTCGATAGGAATATTCAACTCACGAGTTAACTGTCGCTGCAGACCGAAAGGTGTTTGAGTTGAGGCCCAGACTGTGACTTTGCCGCCTTCGAACTTTGCCAAAGCGGTGTGGGTTTCTATAGTAGCATGGGAAACGTAGCTGTTCAGGTATGTCTGCTCAACCACATCCTGGGCGAGTTTATGTCCGCTTTCGATATCACCGGCCTTCTCAACTACTCTTCCATCTGCAGCATTATCAACGATATAATCGAAGACACTCTTATCGTCAAAACGTGCTTCCGGGATATCATATTCGGCCTTGATTTTCGGCAGGGCTTTCTCTGCCTCATCGGGATTCTTGTGGAGGACAGCTACCAAATCACCATCACGGACCACTTGCTCACCCTCGATTTTGTCAACCGCTGAAGTATCGAGGCTCTTCAACCGGGCACCATGAGCCGGAGGCCGCAGAACCTTCGCATACACCATGCCGGCTATACGGATGTCGCCCGTATATTTGGCCTTGCCTGTGACCTTTTCCAGGGCATCTATTCGGTTGCGAGGCTTTCCTATTACGTTGAGTTCTGATACGGTTTTCACCTGGGCCTTCTGATCCAGACGCTTCTCAATCTTTTTGCCCTTGGCTAATTGAGCGTAGGTTACCTTACGTTCCTTTCGAGTCCTGTCAAATATAACGCCATCTTTAGCATCCAACCGGTCCTTCTGCACTTCAAGATGCTTGGCTGCCAACTCTATTAAGACCGCTCTGGCTTCTGCCGCCGCCGATCTTAGGACAGGTCCAAAGTATGGAGTAGTCCTGGAACCCCAAGTACCAGCATCGTACGGGCAGAGGGCTGTATCTCCCATGACCATATCAACTGATTCCAGAGGCACATCAAGCTCATCAGCCAAAGTCTGGGTTAAAGATGTCATGATTCCCTGCCCCAATTCGACTTTGCCACTGAAACACGTTACTCTGCCATCTTCACCTATCCGAAGATAGGCGTTAAAGTCAGGACGGTCACTTCTGCCGCGCCTCCGTCCCTCCGCCGTTGGCGTATCGCCTACGGTGAAGAGGATTATGATTCCACCACCTATGCTCTGCAGAAACTCCCTGCGGCTAAGTGGGTAGAGATTATTGTGGCAGTCGCACTCGCCAACCTGAAATTCATCTTCGTTCATCTTTGTCTGGCTCCTTTCATTTCTTGAGAAGCAGATTCGATAGCCTGGATAATTCGAACATGCGCTCCACACCGACACAAGTTATACTCCATGCCCTCGATGATTTCCTTGCGGGTGGGCTGTGGATTTCTCAACAACAGATCATAAGCGTTGAGAATCATACCTGGCGTGCAGAAGCCGCACTGAAGAGCATCATGTTTTGCAAACGCTTCCTGAATTGGATGAAGTTTTCCATTCCTTGCCAATCCTTCGATGGTAAGAACCTTTTTTCCCTTGATACTTCTGGCAGGAATTACACATGACCGGACAGCTCTATCGTCAACTATGACCGTGCAGGCACCGCACAAGCCTTTGCCACAGCCATATTTCGTTCCCGTGAGCCCCAGGTCGGTGCGCAATACCCATAAAAGCGTTCGTTCGCTGTCTATGGTCAGGCTAACCGTTTTTTCATTGAGTTTGAAGGTAATTTTCTCTTCCATATTGAAGCCTTTCTTGTTCCAGATTGCAGACTAACTCTCAAATACCAAATATAAACAAATTTCAGCACAACTGTCCAGAGAGAAATCTTCCAATCAATTCAATTCATTACAGAAGTCGCTCCCACAGTTATTTGGACAATCAAGCCGGTTGATTAAGCAAAAAGCCTCTATCCAGCGGAGGGAGAGGAGAAAGCGAGAATACAAAATATGCCTAAATAAAAGAACTATATTGCGTCTGCTCGACCAGGATTTTTCGAAGAATGCCGGCGTTCCTGGTAAGGACGATTAGACCATTGAATCCTCTATGTCAAATAATTGCCTCAGAATGTCCAAACACATATTCTGCCACTTTTCTACACCAAAAACAGCCAACAAATAAGGATATAAACGCCTGTATTAGCAGGTCTTTACGACTTTATAGACATTTTTCCCGAACGGATTTCATCTCAATATGTTATAATAATATAAGACCTGGATAGAAAGGGTGACTATCGAATGTTAAAGAATAATGGCTTTTTTCATCTTAAAACGGCATTAGCACTGCTTCTCATCGCTATTATAAGCAGAAGTGCTGTTGCCGGCGCCGACCGGACCAATTGGAAGCGCCAGGAAGTCGATTTACGCATCACAGGCGGTTCCCGAATTAAAGCCATCAGCCACCCTCAGGACAAACCGCTGCCACGACTTAGCAAAAGAGCCGACCACAGGCCAAAACGTGTACGCAAAAAGATTCTCTCTGCCGAAGCAACATCCCAACAGGCACCGCTGGCCCGGGAATCCACGACAACTGTTTATGCAAATGTCATCGATTCACCTCCCATAGACGGCTTCGTCCCCTGGATTGCAGTCACCCTTACCGATGCACGCTCCTACATCGATCTTGATTGGTCTGCCAAAGATTCACCTTACCTCGTGGGCAACTACCTCACGACTTATCCCCAGCTTGACTTCGCCATCGGACTCTATGACACCGGTGCCACCACTTCCATCATGGGCAATGTCAACGCCATTCGGGCAGGTGCATTTGATGCTCAACTCGACGGCCCCTATACAACGACGCTCGCCGGAGCAACCGGTTCAGTCGAGGCCAATGTGAGCCTCCCGCTCGGGGTGTTTATCGACGGACTTGACGCCATAGATCCTTATCCTTACGACCCCAATGGAATACTCGACATGTCATCGATGGTAGGCGAATGGAATACATCCATCCTCCTTGGTCTGTTCCCACAGTACGGCGCGCCCGACCTGCCAACCGCCATCGGAGCATCGATGGCCGCCTTTTACGCTGCTCATTTCCAGGCCGACCGGCACGTAACGGTTACTCACAACGGCCAAAATTACACCGGTCCGCCAATTACTTTTTATTCCTGGTACGATCCGTGCCTGCCGACCTATTCAAACAGGATTGATCTTGAAATACGCCCGGCCGGAAGTGATGTTTCCTACTTCGGTTTCCTCGACCCCGTAGATCCCACGGTATTCGTCCCCATGACTCCCTCAATGATAGCGGGCGAATCATTACAAAGCCTGTTCTTTTTCCCTGAAGTGGACCTTGTTGACGGCAACAACACCGCTATCGCACAAGACAAATTCATGTATGACACAGGCGCTCAGGTTACGGTACTTGGCACAACTATAGCAAGCCGCCTGGCCCTTTACTCTCAACAACCGGATTTCCAGGTCGAGATTATAGATGTCACCGGAGAAATCACGGTGGTGGACGGTTTTTACCTTGATTCCATCCAAATCCCGGCCATCGGCGAATGGCTCAGCTTTACAAACGTACCCGTTGTCATTCTTAATATTCCCTCGCCCGAAGGAGACTTTCTCAACGGCATAATCGGCATGAATCTTTTCGCCGAGTACAACTTCGTTTTCAATGGCATGGGATTCGACTTATACAAACCTCCTTACATCGAGTACGAGCAAATACCATATCACATCCCCGCCGACATAGCACCCCTCGGTGGTGACGGCAACGTTGATTCTCTGGACCTGGCCGATTTCGCACAGGCTTACCTGGCTACGCCAACCTCGCTAAACTGGAATTCAAGGGCCGACATGGTAAGCGACGCAACAATCAACCTTTACGACTTCGCAATACTTGGCAAATATTGGGGACAGCAGTTACAGCCTTAAATCCTTCAATGACTAATTCTAAACCAAAGGGCTGCAAGCACACGCTCACAGCCCCTAATTTATAAACTAAAGGTGGACAACTTATACTCTGCCTTTCTGCGGCAAAATCGGGATACCTAATTCTATACTCGCCAGCCGCTACGGGGGCGGGCGATTGTCCACTAACCAGTTATTCGCAATTGTTGCTATGTCTTTAAAGTTAAGAACGCAATCGTGATTCATATCACCAATCGGATACGGATGGTTCGAATCACCACATTCCGGTAGGGGAGATAAAACACTGACCGAGTAGAGCCCGCTATCCCCGGAGACCTGTATGTAGTAAGTGCCCACATTGGAGATAGAAATATCCCCGCATGTGGTGCCGCCAGCATAGGGAGGACAGAGGTTTGTTATCGACTGCAGCTGCCCAGGACATCCGTCAGGACCATATACATACAGGCACCTAGCACGCGATTGACTCCACAAACATATCTGGTAAGTCCCGGTGACAGGAGCCGTAAAACTGAACCAGTCCTCGTCAGTAAACAAATCAGCACTATATTGGAGAGCCCCATTGACATCCACACTGTTTGCAACGATAAGCGTAGCATCTTCACAAGTGTTGCCATAGTCGTCAGGCACCGCTCCCAAGTTGTCCACCCATATCTCGTAGTAGCCTTCTTTGTTGAAGGAGCTGGACTTGACCCTGAGGTCATAATTGGCGCCATCTAATGAAACAAATGTCATACTACCCGTCTGGTCACCACGGAGCTGAACTCCACAATTGCTCCGGTACAGGTCATATACCACATTCGTATTCAATGGCCCGTAGAAATTAACCTGGTACTTGTGCAGAACGGTGGTAGCAAAGCTGAACCAATCTTCGTCCATACCATAGTCGGTAATTCCGTCATACATTGGACCGCAAGGGTCGTCGACAATCAGTACATTCGCATCTGGGCAGATATCTGCATAGCTGTCTGTAGGATAAAAGCCAAGCTCATTGACGCTAACTCGATAGAGTCCGGTGCTGTAGTCACTGGGAATCTTTATGTAGTAGGTGCCCGCATGCTCAATAAAGACCTCGGCCGTTGTTGTCCCTATGGAGGCACCAAGGGATACTATCTGCTGTAACTGCCCAGGACATCCATCAGGACCATACAGATAGAGGTACTTCGTACCCGATTGACTAAGAAAGGTCATCTCGTAAAGCCCGTTGGCAGTAGCAGTAAAACCAAACCAGTCCTCGTCACTGAACAAATTTGCAGTATACTGAATCCTTCCCTCGACCTCCACACCATTCGTAGCGATAGGAGTAGCCACATCGCAGGTATTGCCGTGATCGTCAGGTACTTCTCCCAGATCCTCGACCCATATCCCAAAGTATCCTTCTTTGTTGAAGGAGTAGGACTTGACCCTGAGGTCATAGTTGGCGCCATCTAACGAAACAAATGTCATACTACCCGTCTGGTTACCACTGAGCTGAACTCCACAATTGCTCCGGTACAGGTCATACACCACGTCGGTGTTCAGCGGCCTGTAGAAATTAACCTGGTACTTGTGCAGAACGGTGGTAGCAAAGCTGAACCAATCTTCGTCCATACCATAGTCGGTAATTCCATCATACATCGGCCCGCAAGGGTCATCAACAATCAGTACCGCGGGATTTACGCATGTGTCCGGGTATGTGTCTGTGGGATAAGTCCCAATCTCATTGACACTAAAGCGATAGAGTCCGCTGCCATAGTAGACCTTTATATAGTAAGTGCCCGCATGCTCAATAAAGACCTCATTTGTTACTGTCCCCGTGCTGGCAACAAATTCCGTTATCACCTGCAGCTGCGCAGGACATCCGTCAGGACCCCACACACATAGGTACTTGGTACCCGATTGACTAAGTAAGGTCATCTCGTAAAGCCCATCGGCAACAGCAGTAAAGCTAAACCAGTCCTCATCGGCTGTGTCACTGAGAACACCTTCAACAATGCTGCCATTCGGATCAATGGGCTCGGCCGAATTACAATCGTTGCCATAATCGGGAACCTCTGCCCGGGTTGACCAGCTTAACGTCATCAGTAGCCCCACACACAACACTATCATCGTTTTTACCTTGCTCAAGTTAACTTTTTTGCTAATTTTTTTTTCCATACTTTTTCCTCCATATTTAAGTTTGTTTTCCCTTGCTTCATAAATGGTGCAAGGCTAACCCACGTACAAATATACAACTAAAAACATCCATTTCGCATGACTATCTGTTTGCCAAAGTTGTATGAGTTTCGAAAGGAAACTCCCTGCGTCGTTCTCTTAAACCACCCACAAATTAACCACCTGAAAACAAGAATTCAACAAAAATTGTTAAAAAAAACGTTAATTTTCCCCTCTTGCGCATGCGAAAACAGGCATTTATTTGACATATCCACAGTTTATCAATATCATTGGTCAATTACTTTGAAGAGACTGTCAATGAGAATTTTAATTGACCTTTTATATTTGCTGGCCGCGATAGCATACAGCCCCATCGTCATATATCGGGCCATCAGACACAAACGCTATCTGACCGGTTGGAACCAGCGGCTTGGTATAATCAATCGCAGGTTCCCAGAAAAAAAATGCATCTGGCTCCACGCCGTAAGCGTAGGTGAAGTCAACGCGGCCAAAACCATCATCGAAGAGCTTAAAAATACTTTTCTTGATTATGAAATCGTTATCAGCACCACAACCGACACCGGCTTTGCCCGCGCAAACAGCATATTCGGCGAAAATTTCAAAGTCTTTTACTTCCCCCTTGATTTCTCCTGTATAATGCTCCGGGCATTCCGCAGGATTCGCCCGTCAATATGCCTGATGATGGAACAGGAAGTCTGGCCCAATTTCACTCACTTTGCAAACCAGTCTGATGTCCCCGTCGTTGTGG
>JAABXR010000145.1:3183-22132 GCA_011776225.1 Phycisphaerae bacterium | reverse complement strand
ATAATATACAAAAAAGTAACCCTCATTCTCGCCCAGACGGAAGAATATGCACAGCGTTTCATCACTATAGGCACACATGAAGATAATGTAATCGTTACCGGCTCATTAAAATACGATACGGCGCAAATAACAGATAAAGTCGACGGTGCAGATACCCTTGCAGCCAAGCTTAATATCACAGATGAAAGATTATGGGTGGCAGGCGCCACTGGTCCGGGCGAGGAAAAAATCCTCCTCGATGTCTTCAAAAATTTAACCAATCGGCAGCAATTCAACGACCTCCAGCTGGCAATAGTACCCAGAAAACCGGAAAGGTTTGACGAAGTAGCGCAACTCATTAAAGATGCCGGCTTCGATTTCGTCCGCTACAGCGATATCAAAAACACAAACGACAAAAGTTCTGNNTTCTTGGCGACACAATGGGCGACCTGCGAAAATTCTATTCACTCGCAACTATTATTTTCGTCGGCCGCTCTCTCATTCCTATGGGCGGCTCGGATATGATGGAAGCTGCCGCCCTCGGAAAACCTACCCTCTTCGGCCCGCACGCCTTCAACTTCAGACAAACCGTCGATGCACTTCTCGAAGATGAGGGCGCCGTTATGGTCAAAGACGAACAGGACCTGCTTCAAACGATGCAAAAATGCCTCACCGATGCTGATTTCGCCCAAAAAATCGCCAACAACGGCCGACAGGTTATCAAAAAAAATCAGGGCGCAACCCAAAAAACTATCGAACAAATTACTGCACTTCTAAATGACCGATATATTTGATAAAATGTTGTTGTCTATACAATCCGATTGAAGGAAGAAAAGTGATGACAGGTAAAGAATTCGTTAACTCTCTGGCAAACGACAAATCGGACATTATACAGATACTTCTGGACATTCTCGCTAAAACGGATTCGCGATATTGCCTAATCGGTGGCCTTGCCGTAAACGCTTATGTTGAACCTGTCGTGAGTCTTGATTTGGATATCGTCGCGGCGGCTGAGAGCATCGGAGCTATTTGCAGAGCAGCCAAAGAACGCGGCTTAAAAGTTGAGCAATTCGAGCACAGCGTAAACATCACCAGCGATAGCTCAGATCTGCGGATTCAACTACAGTCCGATCCGCGGTACCAGAGCTTTGTTTCAGTCGCGGAAGATAGGAATATGCTGGGTTACAAGATGAAGGTCGCACGTCTTGAAGACGTCTTGCAGGGTAAGGTTTGGGCGTATATGGATAAGGCCCGGCGGAAGAGCAAACGGCAAAAGGATTTAGCTGATATTTTTCGCATCATTGAAAAATATCCACAGCTTGAAGAAACACTGCCACAAAGCATTCGGGAAGAATTGAACAAATAAGCAGGAAAACAATATGCCAAACACATTACCTAAGCGCCCTCGAGAAAAACAAACGACAATATCACAGCCGGCGCAGATTTACGAACTCAAAATTACATTACGGGGAAGTAAACCGCCTATCTGGCGGCGCATCGCTGTTGTCAAAAATATACGCCTTAGCAACCTGCATCAGGTCATACAGGTTGTTATGGGCTGGGGAAACTATCATCTGCATCAATTTGTCATCCGCAACCGTCGAGCCAAGCTAACGAGAGAAGAGTTGTCTTCGTCGAGCTGGCAGGAGCGTTATGAGAAACTGATAAAGTGCCGCGACCGTTGCTGGAGCGATTCGCGAATGGAATTAGAAGGCGCCGAAGATGAAAAAAAGATGAAACTATGTGACATGGCGCCAGCGGTCAAAAGCAATTTCATTTATGAATATGACTTTGGCGATGGCTGGGAGCATGAAATCAAAGTGGTAAAAATCGGCCCGCCGGTTCAAGGCGTAAAGTATCCGGTGTGCATAGCGGGCAAACTTGCCTGCCCGCCGGAGGACTGCGGCGGCATCTGGGGCTACTACGATATGCTCGAAATCCTCAAAAATCCTAAACATAAACAGCATAAGGAATTCGTCGAATGGATAGGCGGGAAATTCGACCCTGAGTGTTTTAACCTTGACGAAGTCAACGACACTCTGAGAAGATTGCGTTAATGAAAGAGAGAAAGCAATCCCAAGGCGGTCGCCTTGTAACTTGCGCTGAAAGACCCTTTGGATGATTCGAGCGATGGCTGTCTTAGGAGACGGTAGTGGGCGAGGAAATCCGGTTACGGTATTTTTACTTTTTACCTTTTTGCCTCCGTTGTCTTTTGTTATCTATTGTTGCCTCTCAGTTTCATCGCCACTGCTTCAATATGCTCCGGTCTGGTCCCGCGAGCAATCAACAGTACCCCCATCGCCCCGTCTAACAAAAACAGACCCTCGCTTATTCTCTCTTTCAGACTCAGCCTGCCCATAAACAATTCCTTTGTATCTACTGCGGCTCTTCAACCAGATGGCCGTTAATGATTCTATAGATATGCTCGTAACCTTTCGTTTTAGGCCGGGTGAAAATAATTTTTCGTCGCTTCTCGGTAAAGCTGTCCGGTTTGACAGATTTCAAGTTAAGCGTTATACTTTCCGAACTTTCGACGCCGGCCTCCCCATACATTACAATCCTTATAACAGTCGGAACAAAAAAGTCTTCGGTCACATCTGTATATTTATCCAGTTCGGCCAAAGCCAGAGCGTTCTCATTCACATCAAAGTACTCTATCTTTCGAACCAAATAGTTACGGGGATTGATATACATCTTTTTGGAAATTCCGCCCTTGTCATTGCGCCTGGTAAGAACATCAAAGCCCCCTTCTTTTGACAAAGACCAATTCCTTTCATCGACGACCTTGACAATCCCAAGAGCTTCATCCAAAGTTTTAGGAACAACCATAAGTCCACCCGATGTTTCCTGCTCGGACCATTTTCCCCACGAATAACGGCTGAGTTCCGGTTTGATTAAAAGCCAGAACTCGCTGGCATTCGAGCCGAGAACAATCCCGCGAGGATTAAAACCGACATCGCCCTGCAGGTAAACCTCCGCCGGAGGATTAACCCACATTTTCACCGCACAGTTTTCTTTACGCTTCTTTCCCTCAAAATAATACTCCCAGACGCATTGTCCATTGGCTTTCATCGGGCCCGTATGTTCTGAGCGGGACCTTAAAACAGCCAATGCCTCAGCCGCTGTTTTCCTCACCCCGGGGATCGGTTTCGGCTCACGCCTCTCGGGCCCGCAGCCGCCCAAAAAAAATATCGCTACAAAAACCGACAACAAAAGCTTTTTTACCATCTTCTTACAAGCCCTCGGTAACAAGTTCATAAATCAACATGCAGTATCTGGCCAACCTGTGACGACAGCTGTTCGATTTGCTCCTCATCGAGATGGGGATTTACAACTTCGACAAATTCCTTATCGCCGCCGGCTACCCTCATCCGCCAGATTTCCTTACCGTCCTCGGTCCTGGACGAATCGTATTTAAGACGTCTTTTTCGCATCAAAACCAGTGTCAACACAAACCTAAAGTTTATCTTTTCCTGCTCGCTTTCCCCGGCCAATCGCTCAAAAAAGGCCATCAGCATTTCATCGTCAACAAACAGCTTCTTTTTCTCATCCGGGTGTGGCAATCTGCTCTTCCAGTAACAAAAAACTTCCGGCTTGTGCTCATTCCAGTAGTCAGCACAAAAATCCTGACGCTTCAGTCCTTCCCCCGTTTCTACAAGAGCGCCAAAGTATTCTTCGCCGTAGCCAATTTTTTCCCCGCTGCCGGAGCATTCCCCGACAGGCTTGTCAATTTCCCACTCATCCACGTTTAGTACCTTTCTGCAAATCTCGTGCTACTTTTTCCGCTTCGCGCCAAACACGCAGCAAATTACCCCCCCATATCTTAAAAATATCCTCTTCAGAGTATCCCCGTCTAACCAGTTCAATCGTAACATTCAGTGCTTCGGAATGGTCATTAAAACCCGTAATACCTCCACCGCCGTCGAAATCACTGCCGATACCAACATGCTCGATTCCTGCAACCTTAACTGCGTGGTCTATATGGTCCACAAAATCAATCAGGTTTGCCGATGGATATTTCGCATCAATCTCTTTCATTCTTTCAAGAAACTGCTCAATTCTAATCCTCTCGTCCTCAAGCTCCTTTTTCAAAGCGTTTACAGCCTCCCTGCGTTTGGATACATCTAACTTCAAAAAACCGCCGACTGTTACTATCTGGATAACACCACCGTTTTTTGCAAGTACTTTTAACTGATCATCGTCTAAATTTCTCGTTCGGTCGGCCAGCGCCCGGCATCCTGAATGTGACGCGATAATGGGTGCCTTCGACACCCTGATGACATCATAAAAGGACTCTACAGAAATATGAGACACATCAACCATAACGCCCAGCCGGTTCATTTCTCCAACAACCTTTTCACCGAATTTGCTCAGGCCGTTATGTTCGGCTGTCTTGTCCCCAAGTTTTTCACGAGGATTGCAGGAAGCACAAATATCATTGTGGCCGTTATGACTCAACGTAATATAACGAACTCCGAGCCTGTAAAATCTTTCAACATTTGACAGATCTTTACCGATTGCAAATCCGTTCTCCAGGCCAATCATAATGGCCTTCTTGTCGCTCCTTGAAACGCGTTCAACATCATCCGGCGTTGTGGCAAGCTCACAGCGCCTGGGATACATCTTTTCAGTCAGACGATGTATTGCCTCAACCTGAGCCACCGCGGATTCATATGCTTTTGTATATCCCTCGGTATCGCGCTCTCTCTGTCCAACGTACGCCGCCAAAAACACACCGTCCACACCACCCCTTTTCATTTTCACAAGGTCGCATTTGAACTCGGGATTGTCTATACCGGGATCACGGGCCTCGGTGGCATAATTGGCATTGAGAACATCAACATGGCTGTCAAGAGTTAGCACCTTTTCGTGAATTAACTTTGCCCTCTCAACAATTCTCTGCTCGGCAGCTAATCCCTGTAAGCAGCTAAATAAGACTACAGAAAGAACCGTCAGAAACAGAGCTTCGGATCGCTTAAACATTTCCACCTTAATCCTTATTCAAACTTCAGCCATTCGCTTATATTTTGGGCCGTTTTAGGCCCTATGCCTTTGATCTTCTGCAAATCATCACTATTCTGAAAGGCCTTACTTTGTCCACTTTTTCCAAAATTCTCTCGATAAACCACTATCGCCTCAGCTCGCGCAATACCTATCCCCGGCAATCTTACCATACTTGCTATTGGAGCATCATTCGGATTCACCCTCTCTTCTAACTCGATCTCGCTCGATTCATTAAATGCCGCAAGACTTGAAACCGCAAAACCTATAGAAAACAGAGAGCATATGAACACGCTGATAGCAAATGCAAATGATTGAATCCTGCTTTGTCTATCTTCTGCTCGTTGGATAATCTTATAACTCACTATATAACCCGGCACGTCCCGCATTCTGAAAAAACGTCACTCGACTGATGCACGAGCCACGATTTATTTATCGATTGAAAATAGAATCGTGCAATTCTTTCAAGGTTTGATATGATTTTTTCGGCTCCAGACGCCTCGTCAACAGGCCGCTGTTGGATATCGTACTGGCCTCTGAATCGCAAAGCCTTGAATATGCCACTGTATCAACAAATTGTTTGCTAAGTGCTATCTTACAGAACTGTTCGATCCACTCTCCCTGTCCTGCCTCGTCCCATTCTTTGTGCCACATGCCCGCAACTACTGCACGCTGCAAACCATCACTGTTTCGGCTCGGAACTTCCACGTCCGTAATATACAAAGGCTTCATTACAGGGCCGAAGTAATCCAACATCACAGATATTTGCATCATATCTCTAATATGCATACCGGATTGATTTTTCCCGAAATGCATAGCCAATCCGAACGCGTCAAAGTTAATCCCGCTCTGAACCACCATGTCCATATATACCAAAGGAGGAATCGTATCCGTTTTCGTTGCATAATATTCACCCCAGGGATTGCTGATTTCTATTATTTTAAAAGCCCTGTCGCTGGCCGCTTTAACCGCCATATTAGCTGCGCGAGTCATTTCAAGAACCTGCTCAAAGTTAAAGCCAAAATCGTTAAACACATTTAAACCTTTGATTACAGACCACGTATGAATGTCGCTTGCATAACGACTAACGACTTTCGAAACGAATTGATAAGCCGTCTCACGAATCCTTTCAAATCCGTCTCCACTGCGGAACAGCCACTTGGGCAGATACTCCTGCGAGAAACAAAGCAGCGGACCTCCACAAATTGCCAGTTTCTTCTTACTAAGAACCCTGATACAGGCATCAATCATTGAAAAGTCATAACTTCCTTTGGTAGATTCTATCCGTGACCAGTTTATGGGTATCGTGACAAAGCCGAAAAATTTGAGCAAATTCTCAACATATTTAGAATTATAAATCTGCATATGATCTACTCTGCAACCAATGCAGCCTCGCCCAAAACCGTGGTTTTTGACTCGCGAATCAAAAAGCACCTCTGCCTGTTTAACTGCCAGCTTCTCAGAAAAAATAGTCGCCTTTCTGAGCGATTCATCTGCCAATTTGGACGCCAGCGGCGCCTCTTTTATTTTTTGAATCGACTGAATAAACAAATTCTGGGCCTCTCTGTAAATATTGTCCAAGTCCTCCACTTTATCAAAGAAAGACCAGTCCTCCCGCTTGTTAATGATTTGCATTAGCCTGGCTCGGGCCACCTCCACGTTCAGAATATATGGTTCAGTTCGCTCAGGCAGGCAGGTGGTTGGTAAAAGCACGCTGCCGAATCCGTCGACGGGCCACAACAAAGCCAGTCCCGCCGTTCCCAGATTCGGCTTTTCGCACTCAACAATCCCTTTTTTAAACGAAATCCTTGCCCTACGAATACTGACTCCATCGGTACCGAAAAGATAGGCACCACATAACTCGAATTTATCAACAACTTGCCCGTTCTTAAAAACCTGAAATCTCATTTTTTCTCTCAACTTAAATTCATTCACTACGCATGATGCGCACCACAAAGTAAGAATTATAACAGATACGAACTTAAAAACAACCCAAACTTTGATGGATTTTCGCGAAATGTAAGATATGATTGGAAATGAAAAAATCGAGATACGCAATATGAAAATCAACTTGATGCTACATCGCTCTGACTGTATATGCCGAGTTGCTTCATTTGAAGCTCGTAAGCCAGACCTTTTGTCTCCACAAGCCTGGCTATGAGCCCGATTTGATTCAGCAGCATTTCAATCAGACCAATATTTATCAGGGTTGATTCGGAATTATATTGCGGCAGTGCTATAATTACATAACCACAATTCGTCTCATCAGTAGCCAACTGTGACGCCACAATACCAAAGTCGTTGAGCTGGGTTACGACCGGTTCGGTACCATCATCGATTTTTGCGCAGAGTCCCTTCACAAACGGCTCACTGATGTTCAACACGGAGAATTTCTCAGAGTCGCTGACATGGTACTTGCCATCTCTGCCAACAATTATCACAATAGGACCGTCTTCGGGCAGAATGTCAAAAATCTCACCTGCAATCTGTTCATTTAACAAGCTGCTTCGAGAAAGCCGCGGCTCACAAATATCCATTTAAACTTCTCCTTTTCACCCATAGAATAACGCTACTCAAAAAGACTTCGGTATAATCGAAGGGTCACTTTCTTTGCATTTCAATCTGAGAGATTGTTTTGCTTTAATTCTGCGAAAAAAAGGACTTGCTGTGCTTTGAATTGGATTTATAGGACCCTGCCGCCCTGCCTTAATCTGATACTGTATAAGCTTAATTATAAATCATCGACTTCAGCCTGGCCATCGGAAACCTTCTGCCGGGGCAGTCGGTAACCCGGGCACCGGGAGTGCCTCCATGTCCGTAAACATATCTCTTCGAAATATTGTATCGCTTTTGCAGAAATCGAACCAATTTCACAAGTGACTGCATCTGTCGTTTGGTAGGCGATGTGTAGTCGAAATTACCAACAAGGCAGATTCCTATCCCCTTTTCGTTCCCCCAGTTGTTAGGTGTCTTACAATGTGCCCCCGTAAGCTGGCCTCGCCAGCGAAACGTGACCTCAACCAGGCCGTCACCGCTGTCGGTACCGTTACCTATAACAAAATCGTATGCGACCCCCTGCCAATTGTGTTGTTCTCTGTGCTGCTTGTCGAATTTTGCCACGTTTCCGGTACTCGTTGCCGAGTGATGTATTATGATAGCTTGCCACCTTCTCTCCAGTCGTTTGGGAGGATACCAGGACCTGGGGACGCTTCTGTCAACATATACTGTGGTTGGATTTGGCTTTGGGGGATCTGGAGGACGAACAGGATTGATTTCTATAGGGTGCGTATATACAATTATGGGCGTTGACTCTTCTTCGGCTACGCAGCCGCTCAATACAAATAAACAACCGCAGATTATAATTGGTGTTCTAAGCATCTTTTAATTGCTACTCCTAATCCTTTATGGAGTTGCTTATGATGTGAGCGTGAAAAACTCCACTGTTGATTATGGCTGTGTCTGGTTCTAATTGTTTGTCGTTTCCTGATTTGCCTTATTTTTGACCATACACACACTATTACCTCGCTCGTTGAACTTAACAACATCCATGTATGAACGCATAAGAAACAATCCTCTCCCTTCAGGCTTAAAAAGATTTTCACCAAATCGCGGATCCGGCACAGTGTCAGGGTCGAATCCTTCACCCTCATCAGTCACAGTTAATTCCACTTTGTCTGGGGCCACAGAATAGTCAATCTTAACACCTTTCTTTGAGTCCATTCTATTGCCGTGCCTGACTGCGTTGATAAAGGCCTCCTCCAAAGCCAGATGAACGGCAAAAATGTCCTCTTCGCTGAAACTGTTAGCTTTCAGTTTAGATAGAATCTCCTCGCGTACGGAAGTAACGGCAGATGACGAACTTCCAACGACTGTTTCGTGACCAACTGGTATTTCTGAAGCCATAAAATTATTCCATCCTGAATAGCTTTTGCAATGGGCCTGAGAAAATAATACCGCACCTCAAACCATTAGCTATCCCATACTATAAGTTATCGGACATCCACTGCCCCTGACAATAGCGAAAAGAGCTGTCGCCTAATCTGCACTAAGTAGGCTTTCGGTTGCACTTTTCACGTCTTCGTATATATCGAATATTTTGTTTAGACGCGTTATTTTAAAAATTTCATAGATCCTTGGACTTATATTACAAAGCCGTAATTGGCCGTCCTGCTCATAAACTTTTTTACTGATTCTCATTAAAAGTCCTAAAACTGCGGAGGAAAGAAACTGAACATTGCAAAAATCCAAAATCAGGCTTAGCCGCCCCCCCTCCTCAATAACCGACATAATAGACTCCTGAAGGGCGTGAATATCCGTCTCTTCGAGGATTTTCTCGTCGATAAAAGTAACTACTGTTGCATTCTCAGCGTATTCGACACTGATTCTTGGCTTAATCTCAGCCATAACAGTCTCCATACAAAACTGTGATCCTTTATCGAATCCTACTTCAGAACTCCTCGGATGTCAAGTTTTTTACACACTTGGAGCAATTTTTAGACTTTTTTCCTGTTTTATCCATTTTAGTGAGGAAAATTAATGCGATTTGGGGTACATAATAGAACCTGACTGAGCAAACGCGTGTAGAAAAATCCAGTATTCGGGCCTGATAAGTCCGCAACAAAACAAGGCTTTCAACAATAATGAAAGGAAAGAAACAAACGTATATGGAAAAGTTGTTCCTGCCTGTCGTTTACGGCAGGTTCTATTGGACTAAAAAATAAGTCGTCACTATCTTAGTAAAAATGAATATTAGCGAATTTCAAAGTATAATTTCCAAAAAATACGAAAAGCGGGACCGCCAGAGGGGTATCCCTGCAACATTTATGTGGTTTATTGAAGAAGTCGGTGAACTTGCCACAGCCCTGGCTTCAGACGACCAAAAAAACAAAGAGGAAGAATTTGCCGACGTTTTCGCCTGGCTCTGCACTCTGGCAAATATTACCGATGTGGATTTGGAAAAGGCCTGCGATAAGTACACCGGCAACAACGTCAACGGCTTCAAACCAAAATAGCCGAGAATTTACTTTTGTCGCCAAATAAAACCTATTCGCTCACGTCATCCCCCACATCCGGCTTCTCATCCCCAACTTCATCCGGATGCTGAATCCCTGTATCTGCATTAGCCACTACTAAAGCACGGAAGAAACACCACGCCAAACCACCTACGATGATTAGAAAAACCGCTGCAAGGATTATATACGAAACTCCGCTCAACTTGTCACGAATAGGCATTGTTTCTTCACCTATTTTCGCCCCTCCCTTCAGGCCGAGCAATATTACCGCGACAAATGCGCTCACATCCATCGTTGCCAATATCCCAGCCCATCGCGCAAACCACGATACCTGACTACTGGATGTATTATGCTTATCTAAAAGATAATTGCTAAGTCCCATCGCAACAACACTGATCCCCAGCAACAACCAGAATACAGGATTCCCCAATTCATTCCCAGCAGCTTCCGGGATTGAAGAACCATGCAAAATAACCAGCAAACCGGCAGCCGGAATCAACGCCAGTAAAAACGCCAGCACGCCACCACGGCTGCCCCTGATACCAAAATCTGCCTCTTCATGACTCGGCGATCCGATATCATCCCTTCCTTTGACTAAACTCAAAATGACTGCCAAAACAGGCACAAGAGCCACAATAAAAAGCCCAACGCAATTCGGTAGCTTCCACTCACCCGCAGGAGTCCTCAGAAAACCACCTTTATTGTCGTAAATGTTTAACCTGCCCTCTTCTTTCCTGATAAGATACTCTTTCTCCTCCCCATCGGTAATCAGCCAGCTTAGACCCGCCTGCCCAACTGAAAAAGTCGCCTCCTCGGAAATTAGGCTCCCGTGATCTTCAAACTCCTTCCGCAACTCTTCAGAAATCACGCCTTTACTCAGAACAGCCTGGTATTCCGGCTTAATCCTGAATAGATATCCGCCGCTAATATCATCGAAAAACTGCCAGAAGAAAAGAGTACCAAGCAATATCGGAATCACTAGGCGAATCAGATAATCCCACCATCTGCCTAATCGCCAGTCGCTGCGGCTGTTCGCATGACGCCTCAAAGTACTAACTCGCCAAAGCCAGCCTAAAACTATACATTCAAGCAGACCCATAAACGCGATCCCCCACGTTCCGTTCACGAATCCGTCGATGGTCCCAAGCCAGTTAAATCCCGCCTTCGTCACAAACAACAAACCGAAAGTAAATCCAACTACCGTCAGCAATGGAAGAACAATGCTCCTCCGCCAGCCAGTCTTGTCAACAATACTGGCAAGAATGGATTCGGTCATCGAAAACGCCGAGTCAAGGCCCAGCGTAACAAGCGCAAAGAAGAAAATAAAACTAAACCACGCCGAATATGGAAGCTGCGCCAGAGCATAAGGAAACGCCACAAACGCAAGAGAAGGTCCCGACTCGGCCACAGTCTCAACTGTCACAGCATTACCTTCCTGCTGAGTCACGAATGCCATCCCTCCCAACGTCGCAAATACCGCCAGGCCCGCCACAAAACTCGTCGCAAAGTCGGCGATGCTGATAATAGCGGCATTGTTGTTTAAATCGCTTTTTCTGTGCAGAAAGCTTGCGTAAGTAATCATAATGCCGTAAGCAAGACTCAACGAAAAGAATACCTGGCCGAACGCGTAACGCCAGGTAATAGGCTTGGCAAGTTCCGACCACACAGGATCAAGGTAAAATGCCAGACCCTGCATACTGCCCTCAAGCGTCAGGCCTCGCACTGCAAGGATAAGGAGCATCAGCCACGGAAGAGGAACCGTCAGCCATACAATTTTACCGACCAGACGCACCCCTTTGAATATACAAAAGTACATCGCCACCCATGTAATAACCAGGGGAAGCAATATATTACTGCGGATAGAACCAAGGTAAAAACGAGCTTCCTCGATGTCAATCTTACCCAGATATGTATCGTTAAAGAATTGCTTGGCGTTCTCAACACCTTTGATGCCCGTGCCCGCCCATGGAAGCTCACCACCGTTAAAAATACCAACTATGCTGTACCACAAAAAGCTGAAACAATAAGCCAGAATCACTGGATAATAAATAACTATAACGAATGCCAGCACAATCCCCCACCACCCGACAAGTTCAAAACGCTTGTGACCGCGCTTAAATGCGTCCGGAGCCGCACGCTGAGTATAATGGCCGATACTGAACTCAAGAATCATCACGGGAATACCGACTACAACCAGCGCGAGTATGTAGGGGATCAAAAACGCCCCACCCCCGTAGCTGTAAAGTTTATATGGGAAACCCCAAAGATTACCCAAACCTACCGCCGAACCAACAGCCGCAAGTACAAATCCGCCTCGCGTTCCCCAACTCTCCCTTTGCTCTTCAAGAAGCCCGTTTTTCATATTTCGTTTTTCGCAGTCCTTTTGCTCTTGCGCTCTGATTCTTGCGCATCCTTATCTTCTTCGTCTGTTGCGATCTTCTCTTTAATTCCGAGCAATTCAAGCGTATCACGCTCGATGATGTTTTGAATATTACCGCGAGGGACAGTCGGCAAATTCGTATCGGCCAAAAGCATATTGAAGCCAAGCAGCGTCTCTATGCACTCACCCGCGTTATTCATGGGGAATCCGCTCCCGAACAGCAGTTTATCCATCACACCTCGCTCGTATGCCGCCACTACTATATTATAAACCTGCCAGACATTGCTCGGCCTTATCGTTAAGTCGGCATAAACATTCTTGTGTTTGGCCGCCATTGACAATGTCTGCTCAACAAATGGAACACCCATAGTGCCGATTATAATTTTTAAGCCCGCGAAGCTCCTGGCAATCTCATCCAAAAGGTAAGGCTGAGCATAATCAAGAACTGCATTTGCCTCTATGGAGACACCGCCATTATGAAAAAAGACCGGCAGGCCAAGTTCTTCAGCAGATTCATAAAATTTCATCGCCTTGCTGTGTGTCGGGTGAAAACCACACCGGCTGCAATACAAGACCGTTCCTTTAAGGCCGAATTTATCTCTTAGGCTCGTCAGATGTTTTACGCTTACGTTATCCTTACTGGCCTCGACGACCCCGAAACCCACCATCTTTTCTTTGTGTTTGCCCACATAACCGGATAACTTCTTATTGACCTCTTCGCTGGATTCCCCGGCGTCAGCCAATACTATGCAGGCATCCACTGTCTCCGCCGCCTCAAGATGCTCGGATGCCGCAATATCATCGTCGGCCGCAAAGTTTATATGTGTATGACAGTCAACTATCATTTCCCTGTACCTTTAATATTAAGCCGCCATCCATACCGGCCAATATAAACACTGCTTATATTAGCCCACCTATTTACCACCGTCAAGATAAATATTTACTCCGGTATTAGTCAACTTTTGCACTTTCTAACAGGCAAAATCGTTACAAAACAAGACCTTATGCTCGATTTTGAATTCTATGCATGCTCGATAGAAGCCTCGAACATGCCAAAAATGATCGGATCTTCGTTAAATAACTCATTGGCTTAAAATTACCCAAATTAACATGTTTTAAAAAGTGCAAAACTTAAGTTTTAGTAATATCAGTCTATCACCGTGGATATCTTGCATACATTCCTCTTCGCTCCTCGTTTCCTTGCAAGAACGGCTCGTAATCAAAATAAGCCATCATTGGTAGGCATCCCATAGCAACTTCTAAATAACCTCATTACTGAACCCAGAAGTATCTAAAAAGCCTTTATATGACAAATGCCCATATTTTTAACTTGCTTAATCTGCAATAAAACTATACAATTTCTATGCAACTAGAGATAAGAAAGACAAGATTATTGAGGGCAGTACATTCTATTTTAGGAGTAACCCGAATGATAACATTCCGCCAGTTATTGAGAGATTTCGAGTCACGCGGAGAGACAAACCTGTGCTCTGTTCTCGAACAAATGTACGAGGATGCTTTAAACTCTTGGCTATCACAACTGGGTGAGCATAAAGGTTCCTATATGGGCATTCCTCATATCAAAAATGTTGAAAGTCATTTAGACAGGGCCGCACCCATTGAATTCAAACAAAAGCTCTCACCCCAGGAAATATTTGTCTTGCTATCGGCCATCCTTCTCCATGACATAGGAAAGTTACAAATCTTGAAACAGAAGGAAAGCCTTGTTCTGGATATGTATCCTCCGCCAGAAGTTCACTCAAAGTATTCCTGTCTGCATATACTTCAAAAATGGGCATTCCTGCGAATTCCAAACAAAGAATTTGCTCGTTGGATTGCTATTTTGGCCTGTTCACATTGTTGGCAAAAACCAGAACCGGATGAGAAGTGCGTTTTCAGAAGGACGAAGTGCTCCATTCTTTGTGTTGATGGCCCTACTCCCTACAGCGAGCTCGATCTGATCCTTGATTTATCTCATGGCCCGGTACGTCTCAAGTGGCTTGCCACCTTGCTCCGCATCGCGGATGAAGTCGACAACTGTGTCTCTCGCACTGTTCCTGAACACATCATAGAGGCGCTGGATGAGACCGACAAAAAAGCCGAATCTTCTTGGCGTAAGTGCATTTCCGAAGTATTTTTCAATCCGGACGGCGGGTGCATCCAACTGCGCACTCCAAACATAGAAAGTGAATGGCATGAGAGCGAATGGAAAGTAGAGGAATTGGAACGTGCAAGTCAAGCCCTGAAAAATATCGACAATGTCCTCGAAAACTGGAAAGTGCCACTGGTGGAAATGGGGCTTAATTATAAAAAATCATTCGTAGAAGTTTCTGTACCGCTGCATTCTCTATTCGACGCCGAACAGCTTGAGTTCCTCAAAAAAAAACATGGAACCCGTAGCTTTAGCATAGAACCTTTACTAAGCGAAAACCTTCTAAACCGTATAACCAAAGCCATTTTACGATTGGACCGTGCCGTCATTGATGGAAGCCCATTTTCTTGGGAAGCCCTTGCGGAAGAAGCACGCATCAATGATATCAAACTTGTCCAATTGGCCGTAAATCGCATTCGTTCAATAAAGCACTACCCAAAACATTACCGATGTCACAAATTGAAGGATGTTAGTAAGGTAGATATTATCTTATCGAGTCAGGGCTGGAGCCTAAATAAGAATGTTCCACATAAAAACAATATATCGGGTAAAAAACCTCCAATTTATGAAAAAGGTGTTATACCAACCGGTATCAAAAAATTAGATGAACTTCTTTGCCCCGAGCCCGTCAAAAATAATCATGGTTTCTACGCCCCAAAGATGGATTATGATAAGTGGCTTTCCCCAATTGTCGCAATTGAGGGCAGCACAGGTGATGGCAAAACAACTCTGAGCCTCCAAATCGCTTTCAATTTGGCGAAAATGGGATGGGCGTGTTTGTATTACTCCCTTGAGCAGGAACCCGCACGTGTATTGAAGTACCTCGAAAGCTACAAGTTCTTCGACCCCAGCGATTCAAGATCGAAGGATAATATCTTTAATATGGAAGAGGACAACAATGCCTGGTACAAACAAACGCGATTGGCTGGCAAACTTCTTTTACCTCGTCTTACCCCCAGGCCGGTGGGCAATATTAATCTCTCATCACAAGTAGTCTTCGAGCGTAGATATCTGGAGTTGGAAAAATCCCTAAAGTGGGTCAAAAACAAAACCTCCCAATCTTTCTACTTTATCGATAGTCTCACTGCATTCTCACACAAGCCGTTGATCCGTAGCGAGATACACCGGCTGTTCTCTCTATTCCGACTGGCGCAGGTACCTCTGCTTATTACTCTGGAACGCCAAAGGCATTGGGGGTTGACTAAAGAAGAAACACACTTCAATTGTGCTCGCTATCTTGCGGACAACGTTATCCGACTTGATTCAGAGGAAAAGGATAGATATTTCCGACAGTCAATTGAGGTAACCAAGTCCAGATACAACCGAAGGATACTCGGCAAGCACTTGATGAAGCTCAAATCCCCACACCAGAAAGCCACAAAAGGTTTTGACGATCGTTGTGGAGTTGTTGTTTATCCTTCTATCCACACCCATCTGGTTCGCAGTCGGAGAAAAAAGAGATTTCCTAAAAGCTTACGTCTAGACATCCCCGCACAGGTATTACCGGTCGGATACATAACAAAACACCCCAAAACACAAGAGATTGATCCCGATACGTGCATCGTGATCTCAGGTCCACATGGAGGACACAAATTTGCTCTGGCAGTGAATCTCCTCCTGCGCACAAAATCTCCAGAAAAAACGCATAAAATAAAGCGGAAACTCATATTATCGCTCGCAGAAGAGCGTGAAATAAGACTCCGCGGTGTCGCGCTTATTGAAAACATGAAGGATTGGAGAAACAGCCTGAAAGAATTAGAGTTTTCTCAAGCTCAGCAAGTTGAAGAAGTCAAGGTGTGGGAACAGCTTTTCGGGTTTGCAGATAAGAATAAAACCAAAGAGAGAATATACATAAGCCTGCTAAACTTCCGAATGGGACAAATCATGCCTGAGGAATTCTTGTATATTTTTGAGAAATACCTCCAGAATAACAATATCGGTGCTGTGCTGTTCACAGACACCGCTCAACTTAGGACGCGTTTCCCTTTTCTCGCCGCTGAACCTCTTTTTCTCCCAGCACTGATCGATATCATCAAAAGCAAGGGACTACCTTCGGTTTTCATTGACACGAAGGATAACAATCGCTCTAATCAAGCATTGCTTGCTGCAGCAGACTGCCGAATTTTCATTGAACATGATCCAAAGGGGGGAAATATCCTACGGTCTGACAACGTCCGCGCTAAGAATTATGACCGGAGAGAAAGAGTTATTGACGTTGAGACCGATTCTAAACTTCAGCTGTCCGTACTCAAAATTTGTCTAAAAGGATGACACCTATCTGCAGACATACTTGAAAGAGAGATCGCTGATTTTCAATGCGCATAATGTGACATAAAATGACTCTTCTTCCATGCAACAGTATTTATAAGTAACATTGCCGTTGTTATTGAGAAACTACATTCTTTCTGAATACAAACGAAAGTCTTATCTTCATATCTCGACTCAATCAACAATTCAAGGCCCGATAATAAATAGCAAACTATCCACCTAACACCATAACTGAAAACAAGCGCCAAGCAACTCATTGCATCCACGTCCCCTGACTTCATCATTCTTTGTTCGATATTGGATACTTGGTATTCTCCTACTGAACTCACAGCTTCACTATTGGATTTTGCTATTCCTCTCAACTGATTTTTCATAAACTTTCTCATAATAACCGCATTCTTTCACTACCCGTCTATCGTGTGTCACCCTTATGGCTCTGCTCAGTTTATCACTCAACCTCATAAATATAGATTTTTTCGGACATTCCCGCAAGTCTCCCTTTAATTCCACACAAAATATAAAATCCCTGATTTTCAACAAAATACCTTAGTTTTTCTTGACCTGATTATCCCCCAACGATAATATTATGCACAATCGTTAGCTCAGCCGGCCGGCTAAAAAAGTTGGCCCCTGGCCGTTAAGGATGGGTCGTGAGTCTTGGGTCTTGAATATGGATTGTCCGGTTTGCAAAAATGCAATGATTACACTTGAGCTACAGGAAGTCGAAATCGACCACTGTATCGAATGCGGCGGTATCTGGCTCGACGCCGGGGAACTCGAAATGTTACTCGGCGAGCCCCAAAAGGCACACCATCTAATCGACTCTTTCAAAACAGATAATAAGTCCACTGAAAAACTCAGAAGATGCCCAATTTGTATGAAAAAAATGAGAAAAATAATAGTCGGCTCATCGAAACCCGTCCTGCTTATAGACAAATGCCGCAGAGGCGACGGACTTTGGTTTGACAAAGGCGAATTGCAGGATATCTTTGAAAGGGCACAGCTGGACAAAGAAAATAAAATACAAAAACTGTTGGCCGATATGTTCGGCTCCGAACAAAATAACGACAAACAATAAATTAAAAAGGAGACAAAACCATGGATTTGACCTCAATAATTGCAATCTCGAGATGGACATATATACTTGGCGGTGTCGGAATCGTGATTCTTGTCATCGCCCTTATTCTAAAGAAACGCCAGGCATAAAAACAAAACCTAAAAAATTAAATAAAGAAAGGGGGAAAGTATGATTGCGCTCGCTGGTAGTATTATTGCGCTCATTATTGTCGCAGCTATACTTGTCCTGCTTATTATCTTTGTAATTGGCATCTATAACACCTTGATTCGTCTCCGAAATCAGGTCGACAACGCGTGGTCTCAGATCGATGTCCAGCTAAAACGACGACATGACCTCATTCCAAACCTCGTCGAAACCGCAAAAGGATACATGAAACACGAGCGCGGGACTTTTGAGGCGATAACAAAGGCAAGAAGCCAGGCAATGGGAGCAAAGACCGTCTCCGAAGCCTCGAAAGCTGAAGGTGCTCTCGGAGAGGCCCTGAGCAAGTTTATGCTCGTCGTTGAGAACTATCCCGAACTAAAGGCAAATCAAAACTTCCTTTCGGTTCAGGAAGAACTCACAGGCACGGAAAACAAAATCTCTTTCGCAAGGCAAAGCTACAACGACCAGGTCTTGTTCTTTAACAACAAGATTCAGATGTTCCCCTCGAACATCATTGCCAACATGTTCAGTTTCACTAAACGTGATTTCTTTGAGATTGAAGTTGAGGCCGAACGCGAAGTGCCAAAGGTAAGCTTCTCATAATACCGCAACGAAGCTAAAAGACTTACAGGAACGAATTCAACTGTCTGTTCGTAGAAACTGATTGTTCGACTGAATAATCTACGAACTGCGAACTACACACTACGAACTAAAAAATGTGGGAATTAATACGAGTAAACAAAAGGAATTCTATCCTGCTGCTTCTGGCAATGGCCGTATGTCTGTTACTGCTCGGCCTCGTCATTGGCATGGCCGTCTTTGGTCCTGAAGGCGGTCTCTACGGCCTCATTATAGCCGCGGTAATATGGCTCATCCTCACCGCCGTCAGCTTTTCAGGCGGTGACCAGATCCTTTTGTCTGCAAGTAAGGCAAAG
>JAABXR010000145.1:388-3129 GCA_011776225.1 Phycisphaerae bacterium | reverse complement strand
CTTTGCTACAGGCCGAAATCCCGAAAATGCATCCGTCGCTGTAACCGCAGGCCTTCTGGCCAGGCTCAACCGGGATGAACTCCAGGGAGTTATGGCACACGAAGTAAGCCACATCCTCCACCGCGACATCCTTTTCGTCACGCTTGCCGGAATAATGCTCGGCTCAATCGTCTTACTCTCACAGGTCTTCCTTCGAGGAATGTTTTATAGCTCAATGGGAGGACGCGGCAGAAGATATTCTTCAGGCGGCAAAGGGGGAGGAGTGGCACAGCTTATTATGCTCGCCATCGCAATCATTGCTGCAATTCTCGCCCCGCTAATGGCGTACTTGCTGTATTTTGCAATCTCAAGAAAGCGTGAATACCTCGCCGATGCCGGTGCCGCACGCCTGACCCGTTACCCCGAAGGCCTCGCCGGTGCACTCGAAAAAATCGCTAATGACAAATCCCCGCAATTAGCCTCCGTCAACAAAGTTACCGCACCGATGTATATCGTCAATCCCTTCAAGAAAAAGAAACAGATGAAATTGTCCGACCTGACCAGCACGCACCCCCCCATTTCCGAAAGGATAAAAATTCTGCGTAACATGACCCACGGCGCATCTTTCAAAGACTACTCAGACTCATTCAGTGCTGTAACAAACACAAAAACAGTCGTCCCCCCTACCGCCCTTACAAAAGAAGACATCGCACTGCGAGAAGCAAGCGTAGAAGCCAAAAAGAAAGAACGTCTCGAAACCCAGATGCGTCAGGTCGGAGATATTATGCGAAGGGTCAACCAATTCGTTTTCTTGACCTGCCTCTGCGGCCTGAAACTAAAAATCCCGCCAAATTACAAGCCCGATAAAGTCGGCTGCCCAAGATGTAAAAGGACCTTGGACATACCTAAAAAATAATCCAGGAATGCAATTTCGCCTCATATTGCCCTCTGGCGGATAGTAATCTCAAAAATCGTGGAAAAACAAAGCCTCTACCCAATAATTTACTTGATTTTCAGGCCATAATTTGATATAAATGAATATCGGTTCAATACTTAAGGGCTGTTCTTTTAGTTGCACAAGCGCTCTTTTTGGGCCTTTTTGATTTTTGGAGAATCGAGGTGATTGGCCTGTTCCTCAGGCGGTCCTTCATCTAACGGCCACTTTGATAAGATACATATTGTCAGGAGGATGGAAAAATATGAAGGTGACTGTTCGTCTTTTAATGGCGGTCATGCCCCTGCTTATGCTGCATGCGCAACCGGCCCTGGCACAGACGGGTTCTTTGCAGGTTAAAATCTCTCCACAGGGAGCCATTGACGCCGGAGCACAGTGGAAAGTCGATAGCGGAAGATGGCGAGACAGCAACTATATAGAAACTGGCCTTTCGGTTGGTTCTCATACGGTTTGGTTCAAGGGAGAAATCGACGGCTGGAGTGAACCAAACAGCCAGACAGTCCAGATAAACGATGGCCAGACAACAACTACTACCGGTACTTATATCCAGCAATTAGGTTCATTGCAGGTCACAATCTCTCCACAGGCGGCCATCGATGCAGGCGCACAGTGGCGCGTCGATGGCGGCCCGTGGCATGACAGCGGTTACACTGAGCCAAATCTGATCGAAGGAGATCACGAGGTTGAGTTTAGCATAATCGCCGGCTGGAAGGAACCAAACACCATTGATATCTTTGTTAACGTTGGTCCGACGACAACTACTTCTGGAACTTATACTGCGATAGGCGGCGGTTCACTACAGGTTACAATCTTACCGCAAGCCGCTATCGATGCCAATGCACAGTGGCGCGTCGACGGAGGCCCATGGCAGGATAGCGGCTACACTGAACCAAATCTCACCGTAGGCCCTCATACCGTTGAGTATAAACCCATCACAGACTGGAAGGAGCCCAACAGCCAGACTGTCCAGATTAACGACGGCCAGACAACCACTACTTCGGGAACGTATCTACAGGCAGGTTCGGTCCGGGTAACAATCTCACCGCCCGAAGCCATCACCGCCGGCGCACAGTGGCGCGTAGACGGTGGTACATGGCGGGATAGTAACGATACAGAATCTAACCTTGCAATAGGTCTTCATACCATTGAATATAAACAAATCAGCAACTGGAACGAGCCGAACAGCCAAACCGTACAGATTAATTATGCTCAGACGACTACCACTTCGGGAACATACACACAAGCAGGTTCATTACAGGTCACAATCTCCCCACCGGAAGCCATCACCGCGGGAGCGCAGTGGCGCGTCGACGGCGGCGCATGGCAGGATAGCAATAACATCGTAACTAATCTTACCTTAGGCTCCCACACTGTTGAGTACAGCGTAATAGCCGGTTTCAACAAACCAAGCAACCAGACGGTCCAGATTAATTACGCTCAGACAACAACTACCACTGGAACTTATACCTTACAAAGCGGTTCATTACAGGTCACAATCTCCCCGCCTGAAGCCGTCGCCGCAGGAGCACAGTGGCGTGTCGACGGCGGCCCATGGCATGACAGCGGCCACACCGAGCCAAATCTGGCCGTAGGAACCCACACCGTCGAATACAGTGTAATCGCCGGATGGAACGAACCCAACAGCGAAACAGTCCAGATTAACGACGGCCAGACTACAACTACCACCGGAACATATATCCAGCAATTAGGCTCACTGCAGGTCACAATCTCCCCGCAGGCGGCCATAGATGCAGGAGCACAGTGGCGCGTAGACGGAGGACCATGGCAGGACAGCGGCTACACTGAG
>JAABXR010000145.1:0-186 GCA_011776225.1 Phycisphaerae bacterium | reverse complement strand
AGTGTAATCGCAGGATGGAACGAGCCCAACAGCGAAACAGTCCAGATTAACGACGGCCAGACAACAACTACTACAGGAACTTATACAGTAGAGAGCGGTTCATTACAGGTCACAATCTCCCCGCCCGAAGCCGTCGCCGCGGGAGCACAGTGGCGTGTCGACGGCGGCCCATGGCAGGACAGCGGC
>JAABXR010000314.1:12811-28807 GCA_011776225.1 Phycisphaerae bacterium | reverse complement strand
AGTGATAATAGCACTCATTTTTATCTTCTCCTTTTACTAATGAGCTTTCGGATTTCCCTTAGTTCTTCTTCACTGATACGATTTTGTTCCACGAGGCTATTGAGCAACAAGAGCGGCGAGCCTTCGAAAAGACGGTCGAGGAGGTCTCCAATAACGCCCTGTCGGACGGTTTGGCGGCTTATCGTCGCGCGGTAAACATAAGTTCGTTCATCTACATCGTGCGAAAGATAACCCTTGGCCTCCAGTTTTCGCATCATTGTCAATATCGTGCTATATGCAGGCTTTCGGCCGCGGGATATCACATCTTTTACATCGTGGACTGTTGCCTGCCCCTTGTCCCAAACAACGTTCATGATTTGCATCTCCAGTCGCCCCAATCGTATCTCTGAAAGTTTCTTCTTTGGCATATCATACCCCTTTAATCAATGATTATGTTATAATGGTAATATTACCACGGTAATAGTATAATGTCAAATGAAAAAATAAATTTTTTCAAAAATTTTTTTACCCCCATTTTTTGCCTGAAAACTAACAAATAAGCATCAAAAAGGCCGCCAATGCATTAGCAATGACGGCCTCATCAATTAGAAAATTGACAATTGGTTTATTTCTTCTTCTTGGCTTTTTTCTTCTTTGCCGGTTTCTTTTTAGCTGTTTTCTTTTTTGCTGCTTTCTTTTTCTTAGCCATTTCAAGTCCTCCATGCAATAAAGTTAATTAACAAGCGGATCTGATTCCATCAACTCCGCTTCCGATAAGTAATATTTTCTCTTTATAATCGAATCATAAAATCTCTTTCAAACAACAGCTTTACATGCCATTGGACCTCTACCGGGATTCACCAAAAAGCTGGCTAACATACTTACGTTCGGCTCAGCACTGTTAAAAAATGGGATATTGGTAAACTCGGACAGTTCTCTTAATAACAGTGGAGAACTCGAGCATATTCCTGATAAAGCATCAGGTTCTAAATCAAAACTCCTTAAAACACCTAAACCTCCAATTGCTCCAAAGGCATCGCTTGCACAAAAAATTAATTTATGAATTCTTGAGATTACTTCTGGAGACTTCAGCAACATAGCTGTTTCTCGTTGGATAACTCCGTCGGCAAGTTCGACCACCCAGAAATTCTTCGGATTGTTGGCATATTTTAAATCAAGCTGGTTAAAAATGCTCAGAAGTTCGTCCTTCTCTAAAAGGTACGTCGAGGGATGACCAAGATATGTAAAATCAGAGTAAGGGCTTGCCCCCGAGTCATTCATTTGCAGAATGTCCTTAAGACTCGCCGTTCCGGTTACCTTGGATGCACGAACTTTATATCCGGCCGTTGACAACGCCCGGCAGCACGCCGCCGCCGCCAAACTCTTGCCAGAATTCATAGAAGTGCCGCAAACCAGTATCATTTTTGCCCTCGGTTGCTTCTTAATAATCGTCCCCGGCTTAATAAGTGGAAAGTCCCTCGTGCTTAAAACATTGCCCGATTCATTGCATACATATCCCAAAACCTTTATTTTTGTCGGGTCTTTTATCATCGAGTTCTTAGTCTTGACGATACCGACAATTCCCGAACGGGCCAGAAGATCGACCTCCTCTTTAAATTCATCCGGCACCAGGCCCTCATAAAAATCCGGCGCGTACCTGTTACCAAATACAAAAATGGCCTTCGTGCAGTGATGAATCATGTGTATTCGGCCGGATACATTTTCCAGAGATGCGTGCTGACCAATCCGAGTCACTGTACCGAAAACTACGTCACCTGCCACAGGTGGTTTATCCATATACTCATAATATCTGACTTGACGGGGCTTAATAGACAGAGCCGCACTCGGTGTTATAAATCCTTTTCTGATAATTTTCATTGGCCTAACGACCATTTTCAAAATTGTCTAATTCGTCACCATCGTCAATCCCGGATGCATAATCATATTTGTTAAAAAGGTCTTCTTGTTTAACAACACCTTTCTCTACAAGCCCTGCACACACAACACAGAACCGGGTCCACGGAATGGCTTCCAGCCGCTGCTTCGGAATTGGCTCCCCACCAACATCGCATATACCATAAGTGCCCTCTTCGATACGTTGAAGGGCATTATCTATCTCAGTTATCACTTTTCTTTCACTATCCATAAGCTCTAACGAAAAAGACTGCTCATAATTATCCGTTCCCATATCAGCCATATGAATAGGCAAACTGGATAAATCACTTCTTTGTTTTTTCAATGTTTCATCTTCAAGCCAGAGCATGTTGCCCAGTATTTCGATTCGCTTCGCTAACAGCAGGGCTTTAAATTCTTTAATCTCTGATAATGTCAGTTTGGTTGGGATTTTTCGGTCTTCATCCATAGTTGCTCCATCGGGTAAGGATATGCTCCAAAAACTCATTCAAAAACGTTCTCCGGCCTTATTAAACCGTGCTCACCGGCCAAGAAAAGTACACAAACTCTTTACAAAAGTCCGTCGCAGGGGCTGAATGCTTGACTCAATTTCCTCCGGTCTCATACCTATCGCGGCAAATGAGAAAAATCCAAACACAAATCCCGCAACGGCACAAGCCAGACGGCGTATTTTTATGGCCGCTATTCTCGGCGAAAGATAAGGCGATACCTGTTCTTCAATCTCCTCCAGGTAATGTATATAAGGCTCTTCAAGCTCATCAAGAGTATCTGATTCGAGCCTCAGTAATAACTTACCCTGGAAGAGTAAAAGGAACTCCTCTCTGGCTTCAACAGAAAAACGATAATGAGCATTCAACAGATGTTCCAACATCTCTTCCAGCGTTTCCGGAACTGTGTCGTAAGACCGGATACGACGAATAAGATGTTTCACGGCCTCCTCTACAAGAGTTACTACGATTTCCTCCTTGTCCTCGAAATGCTGATAAAGGGTACCCTTGCCCACGTCCGCTTTCTCGGTAATTTCTTCAACCGTCGCGGCATCCACACTCTTTTCGGTAAACACATCAAGGGCGGCCCTCTTCAATTTCTTACGGGTCTTCCTTGCCCTTTTTTGCATTCTACTTCCTTTGGTTTTTAAACTTTTTTTATCCATATATTGACTATTTCGTCAATACTGACCAAATAGTCAATAAAAATATTTGACTTTCCGAAAAAAATATTATATCTCGTTTGCCTTATATTGTGACCGATGTATAAAATTTAGCAGAACATAGCTTGAATCAGTAGCTTAAAGTTTTAGACAAAATCAGATATTAGGAGTTTTAAATGAGTCATCTTGTTCCAACTAAAGTGTTTCTAACAAAGGGCGTCGGAAGGCACAGGTACCAACTGAAATCCTTCGAAGAGGCCCTGCGGCAGGCAGGTGTTGCCCACCAAAACCTGGTCAAGGTTTCATCTATTCTGCCATCAAAGTGTAAGGTCATAAGCCGAAAAAAGGGATTGACAAACTTGCTCCCGGGGGAGATATGCTACTGTGTCCTTGCAAAAGCTGAAACCAAGGAACACGGCAGATTGATCGCTTCCTCCATTGGTATCGCCATTCCAAAGGATGCTAACAGGTGGGGATATCTAAGTGAAGTGCACGGCTTTGGAATGAAATCCAGGGAAGCTGAAGATATGTCCGAAGACCTCGCCGCTGAAATGCTCGGTACAACTTTGGGGATTGAGATCGATCCCGACAAAGCATGGTCGGAAAAAGAGCAGCTATATAAGACCAGTGGTTTAATAATTAGAACCTCCAACATAACGCAGACCGCTCGCGGAACAAAGGGTCTCTGGACAACAACTGTAGCTTTGGCGGTATTTTTATTTGAATAACAAGCTTCAAAAGAAAAATTTACAATGAATCAGCCGTTAAATTTCGGATATCTTCCTGAACAATATTCAAAACCGGACAAATCTTCGATAGTTGTCATACCTGTTCCCTATGACGGTACAAGCACCTGGATAAAAGGGGCTGACAAGGGACCTGAAGCCATCATCGAAGCTTCTGCAAATATGGAACTTTACGATATAGAGACAGACTCAGAGGTATATACAAAGGGTATCTTTACAGATAATCCCGTCCGGGGTCTGTCGTTTCCTGAAGAAGTGATTGAAACACTCGAAAGTATAGTCGGCTATCACATAGAAGATGGAAAGTTTGTTGTAGTTATGGGAGGTGAACACTCTATCAGCATTGGCTCTGTCAAAGCGCACGTTAAAAACCACAAGGACCTGACTGTCTTACAGCTCGACGCCCATTCCGACCTAAGAGATGAGTACAACGGCTCAAAATACAGCCATGCCTGTGTGATGGCCCGAATCGCCGAACTCTGCCCCTTCCTCCAGGTGGGAATCAGAAGCATGGATGCCTCAGAGAAAAAACGCATGGACAAACAACGAACCTTTCTCGCCGAAGATATTAACACCGATAAAAACTGGATCAAAAAAGTCACCTCAAAACTATCCGAATCAACTTACATAACGATCGATCTGGACGTCTTTGATCCTTCTGCAATGCCGTCAACAGGAACACCGGAGCCCGGAGGTCTCTTTTGGTATGATGTCTTGGCCTTGCTTAAAGCCGTCTCGGAAAAGAGCAATATTGTCGGTTTTGACGTCGTGGAATTGTGCCCGGACGAAAAAAACAAGGCCCCCGACTTTTTGGCTGCTAAACTCATATACAAGCTGTTAAGCTATAAATTCGGAGCTTAAACATGGAAAAGAGTGATTTCCTCAAAAAACCTGTGGAACATATCGACATAAAGTCTTTCGATTCCACCGGAATAATCGAAGCGATGAGGGAAATGTCCTTCACCGCAGGAGATACCGCCAAAGCCGCTGACATCTTCAACAAGATGATAAATGATGAAGACTGCACTATTATTCTCTGCATCGCCGGCAGTACAAGTGCTGCCGGATGTATGCAAATCTACGTCGATATGGTTCAACATAATATGGTCGATGTCATTGTCGCCACCGGAGCCACCATCGTCGATATGGATTTTTTCGAGGCACTTGGCTTCAGGCACTATAAAGGAACTCCTTTTGCCGATGATAAAACTCTCAGAGAATTGTATATCGATAGAATCTACGATACCTTCATCGACGAGGAACAATTGCAAATATGCGACAATACAATAAAGGAAATAGCCGATTCGCTCACTCCCGGATCCTATTCTTCCAGAGAATTTATCAGGCAAATGGGCAGGTATCTCGTCGACAAGGCAAAAAAGAAGGATTCTTTGGTACAGGCTGCTTATGAAAATGATGTACCAATATTCTGTCCCGCATTTTCAGATTCCAGTGCCGGCTTCGGCCTCGTAAAGCATCAGGCCGAAAACCAAGAGAACCATCTCTCTATTGATTCGGTCAAAGACTTTCGCGAGCTGACCGAAATCAAAATCGATTCTTCCGTCTCTGGATTATTCATTGTCGGAGGCGGCGTACCTAAAAATTTCGCTCAGGATACGGTTATCTGTGCAGAGGTGCTTGGAAAGACCGCCGAAATGCACAAATACGCTGTCCAGATTACAGTCGCCGATGCACGGGACGGCGCCTGTTCAGGCTCGACCCTTAAAGAGGCCCGCTCATGGGGAAAGGTTGACAACGACTACGAGCAGATGGTTTATGCAGAAGCAACAAGTGTACTGCCACTCATCGTCAGTTACGTCTATCATATGCGGAGTTGGGAAAATCGATATCAAAAACAATGGAACAAAATATTTCAATAGTGTACACCTATACGTTTTTCCCGCAGCATTTCTTGTATTTCTTTCCGCTGCCGCACGGGCAGGGTTCATTCCTGCCGACCTTCGGGCTCTCAAGACGAATCTGCTTCACTTTCTGCTCACCCTGCGGCGCCTGGGCAGCTGCACGCTGACGCTCGGCCATCGCAAACTGACCAACCTCGTCGTGAGCCGTTTGACTTACGTTCCAGACGCTCCTCGCCTGTGCTCCCGCCTCAAGACGCACCTTGAAGATAATATCGGTAACCCGGTCCTCAATAGTGCTTAGCATCTCCTGGAACATCCGGTGCCCTTCTCGCTTATATTCCGTCTTCGGGTCCTTCTCCGCCATCGACCGCATCCAGATACTGCTTTTCAGATGGTCCATCGTATAAAGATGGTCCTTCCACGTGCTGTCGTAAACCTGGATCAAAACGTATCTTTCAAGGTCGCTCAGTTCAGAACGCAAAAACTCCCGTCCCGCTTCGAGTATCATTTCCTTGCGCTGCTCGCCGTGACCAAGTTCCTCCTTCGTAAACGAAACGCCAAATCTCTCATTGGCCCAATCGACAGCCCCCGGCGTATCCAGATGGTACAGCTTATCATCTATCTCCTCTTTCAGCCTTCCATTGTTATAGCCCTCGCTCAATTCCAAAAGTTGTTTATGCAGTTGTTTGGGATTTATATTCTGGATTTGTTCGACCGAAAAGCCGGCGTTATATTTTTTGTTCGCCCACTCGGCTAATGATTCGAACGCGTATACATTCGCGCCCTGAGGCCCGTAAACCATATTCATCGCGAATTCAACGGGATAATTAATCTCCCTTTCTTTGTATTTCGCTGTCGTTTTTTCTTTGAGTTGCTCACGTATTTCGGAAACACTCAGATTTTCAAGCTGATTGAGGTCAAGTTTTATATTGAATTTCGAACGGGCCCATTCTGCAAATGTACGAAGACCAAAATCTTTTCTCAAAAATTCGTCCACTTTCGAACAGTCTTTTTTATCAATCTGCTCCCCTGCAGCCGATATCAATTGCTCCTCAATC
This sequence comes from Phycisphaerae bacterium, assembly GCA_011776225.1. Taxonomy (GTDB): domain Bacteria; phylum Planctomycetota; class Phycisphaerae; order Sedimentisphaerales; family Anaerobacaceae; genus CS2-K091. The sequence continues at coordinate 22,098 of JAABXR010000314.1, read as the reverse complement.
TCTTCGGGCTCCTGCTCTTTGACCTTGCTCGGGCTTAAACTGACCCGAAACGCGCTCATTGCCCACTTGCACAAACCCGCAACGTCCCAGCTGCTTACGTCTTCGTAGTCTTCTAAATATTCACCTAAGGAAAGTGATATGTTATTCTCGGCCTCGCCTTTGGCCTGTCGCTTGATTAACTGCTCAATCTCATCGGCCTTAATACCCGCAATATCCGCTACTTTTAAATCAACACCGAAGCTCGTCCTCGCCCACTCTACAATACACTTAAGTGGATATTGGCTGCTGAGAATCGTCTCGCAATTTTCCGCGATTGTGGCCTCTACCATTTCCTCGATAATATTTTTAAGCTTTTTCCCTGCAAGGATTGTGCGCCGGCGGCCATAGAATATCTTACGCTGGTAGTCCATCACCTCGTCATATTCGAGCAGGCTCTTGCGCACCTCGAAGTTTCGCTCTTCGACCTTCTTTTGTGCCTTTTCGATACCTTTGCTTATCCGCTTATGTGCAATTGGCTGTCCTTCTTCCCACCCTATCCACGAAAGCGCCTTTACCGTCCATTCCGGTGCAAATATACTCATCAAATCATCATCGAAGCTCAGGAAAAACTCGCTTGAGCCGGCGTCACCCTGCCTGCCTGTTCGCCCGCGAAGCTGATTGTCGATTCTCCTGGCCTCGTGTCGCTCTGTGCCTAATACGTGTAGTCCTCCAATGTCGGCTACACCCTCGCCGAGTTTGATGTCCGTGCCGCGCCCCGCCATATTAGTCGCTATCGTCACATTCCCCAGCATTCGCCCGTCCCGGCCCTTATGCTGATGGCCCGCTTTCGCAACAATTGCTGCTTCTCTCTCATGATGCTTGGCATTGAGGACCTCATGCTCAAGACCAAGTCTTTTCTCAAGGGCCGCAGAAAGAGCCTCATTTTTCTCCACGCTGACCGTACCTACAAGAACAGGCCGACCGGCATTGCTCACCTCATTTATCTCTTCCAATATCGCGTTAAACTTCTCCCGCATAGATTTATATATGACGTCTTCCATGTCGTCTCTGATGCAGGGTTCATTCGTTGGTATAACCACAACGTCAAGGTCGTATATCTTCATAAACTCCTCACCCTCCGTAGCCGCCGTACCTGTCATTCCCGATATCTGGTCATAGAGCTTGAAGAAATTTTGGAGCGTGATAGTAGCCAGGGTCTGGGTCTCTTTTTTGATTGTAACCCCTTCTTTCGCCTCCACCGCCTGATGGAGCCCGTCCGACCACTGCCTGCCGTGCATCAAACGCCCCGTAAATTCATCAACGATTATGACCTTGCCGTCCATAACGACATAGTCTTTCTCTTTTTCAAAGGTCACGTGTGCTCGCAGGCTCTGCTCTAAAAGATGCGGCCATTCCATATTAGAGCCAGTAAAAAATGACCCAATACCAGCTATCTCCTGTGCCGCACCTACCCCTTCATGCGTAAGATGCGCCGATTTCTTGTCATATTCGACCTCGTAATATTCCGTAGCCCCGGCAAGTTCCGCTTCCGCCCTCTCAAGTTCCCTCTGGCTCTCCCCGATTACCTTCTGCGCCTTTTCTATTCTCTTGTTGTCCTTGTCCCTTTTCGCCTCGGCCAATTCACCCTGAGCGTTGGCCTGCTTGCGCTGAGCTGAATCAATTTGTTTTTTCAGGCGGTCATACCCACTTTGCTTTGCCATAAGCTTTCTTGCCACCTGGTCTGCTTCTTTATATCTGCTGACATCATCAAAGGCAGGCCCCGATATAATCAATGGCGTACGCGCTTCATCAATCAGAATCGAATCCACCTCATCGATTATCGCAAATTGCAATTCGCCCTGGACCATCTGCTCCAGTGACATTTTCATATTGTCGCGAAGATAATCGAAGCCGAACTCGTTATTTGTGCCGTATGTCACATCACAATCGTATTGTGCCCTCCTCTCGTCTCCCATCGTATCCATGTCCGCCTGGATCGCCCCCACCGTCAGCCCCAGAGCCTCATAAATCGGCCCCATCCATTCCGCGTCGCGCTTGGCAAGATAATCATTAACCGTAACTAAATGGACCTTTCTTCCGGTAAGATAAACAAGGTACACCGCCAGCGTCGCCACTAAGGTTTTGCCCTCGCCCGTAACCATCTCGGCAATCTTGCCCTCATAGAGAACGTTACCCCCGATAAGCTGAACGTCAAAATGACGCATGTCGACATTTCGCCTTGCCGCCTCCCGCACTACCGCAAAGGCTTCAGGCAGGATATCCTCCGGCCTGCCCCCCCTTTTCAGCACTTCTTTGAATTCCGCCGTCTTCGCGCTAAGCGCATCATCATCGAGACCTTTTACCGATTCCTCGAACTCGCCCGCCTCCTGGGCGATGACCGAATAACTCTTTATCATCCGCTCATTACGGGAACCGAAGATTTTCAACAGAATTTTGCTGATTTTATCAATCATTATGTCTTATATTGTGTATCGGTATCTCGCCTAATGAATCTTAAACTCTCGTCACGTACTCACCGCTGCGTGTATCGACACGGATCATTTCGCCAACCTTAATAAAAGGCGGCACCTGAACGATAAGACCCGTTTCCAGAGTTGCCGGCTTGTTTTGATTCGTTGCCGTCGCGCCCTTAATCTCAGGAGGAGTATCCGTAACTTCCAAATCCACCGTATTTGGTAAGGTGACTAAAATCGGCTTACCCTCGTACTTCGTAACCTGCAGTTGTGTATTTGGTTTGAGGTATTTCTGACCGTCCCCGAACGCTTCATCATCAAGACTGATTTGCTCATAGCTCTTAATATCCATTAGAACGTGCTCGCCTCCCGAAGAGTAAAGATACTCGTAAGTAATCTTGTCCAGATACGCCTCTTCCACTATCTCCTCCGCACGCAGACGAATATTTTGTATTGTACCGTCGGCCAGGCTTTTAAGCTTCGTCTGATAGACCGCACCGCCCTTGCCCAGTTTGACATGCTGATAATCCACAATTGCATAAAGTTTGTCGTCAATCTTGACCGTCTGGCCTTTTCTCATTTCAGATGCTCTCATTTTGTACTCCAAAAAAATAAACTATACATCGATATCTTCCACACCAGTATGTCAAACTCGACGCACATTGTCAAGCAATCGGCAATTATCTCACCAAATGGTTAACAAATATTCTATCGCAAATAACTAATTTATGTTGGCAACATCGAAATTTCTCCCATACAATGACATTTTCGTTTTCTCTTGAAATATAAAAAGTTGCTAAAACATTGTGGAGACATAAAGGATTATGAAAAAGTACTCTATCATCCATTTACCGGTTCTGTCGTTTTACTCAAAAGACTTGTATAGAGATGTAGGCCTGAACTGGAAAGGAATTTGCTTTGGATACCTGCTGTTGTTCCTGGCAATCTGCTGGATACCAATGATGGTCAAAATTCACACGGGCTTTTCGGCATTTGTCCAAAATGATGCCCCACCTGTTATCGACCAGGTCCCGGAGATAACAATCACCGACGGTCGGGTCTCGATAGCAGAACCCCAGCCCTACTTTATCAGGGAACCTGATAGTAACCAGGTAATAGCAGTCATCGATACTACCGGCAACATCAATTCACCTTCAGATGCGAATGCCTTCTTCCTGCTAACCGAAAACATGATGATAACACAAACTGAATTCGAGACACGCACGATTGACCTCTCACAATTCGACAATCTTTCCATTAGTGGTGACGATATTATGGGATTCCTGAATTCCCTAAGAAAGTATCTCGTTATAATATTGTACCCACTGGCCCTTCTAAGCTCTTATGTTTACAGAATCATTCAGGCCCTCATATACGCTGCGATAGGCCTGATCTTTGCCTCAACATGCAAGATAACGCTGTCGTATGGTGCTTTGCTTCGTCTGGCTGTAGCAGCCATGACACCATGTATGATAATCAGAACGGTTTTTGCTCTGGCCGGCGTTGATTTTCGGTTTATAAGCATGTTATACATACTGATTATTCTGGCCTATCTGTACTTCAGCGTATATTCCTGCTCGCAGAAACCTCCCGAAGAACAGGTACTCCAGGTCCCGGAGCAAACACAAATATAAAGACATTATTCTCATAGATAATAGCTGAAGGATTTCCCGCTCATCTTATTACGGGCGGCGGGATTTTCCTACAAAAAATAATAAACAGTGGAAAGGAGAAAGTAATGAAAAGTAAAATCAACAGAAGAGAGCTTCTAAAATTCGCAGCAGCAGGTAGTGCCGCTTACCTTGCCGGCCGGGATACTTTGGTGTTTGGTGCCGGGCCGCAGAAAAGCAATCTCATAAGCCCCGGATGCAGAAGGTCAAAAGTAAAAGTCGCAAAGATTTACATGGGCATCCCGCAGAGCCACTATCCAAATCCCGATTTGGACCTGAAAAAGGAGGTACGTTTTTACGAATCCGAATTCTCCAAACATAAAAGCCAACTGGCAGACGTGGATTTCGTTGTGGACCAACTAATCAGTTCTGTTGAGCAGCTTAATAAATTCAAAGACCAGTTAAAAGATGTCGATGGCATCCTTGCAATCCATCTGACTCTCTGGACAATGCCCATTATAAATGAAATCTTGAAACTAAATCTCCCTACGATAATCTTTTCCGCTCCATACTCCGGCCACGAATGGCACAATCTTACTGCCCTTTACAAGCAGCAGAAATACCAGAACCTCGAATGCATCCTTACAAGCGACTACTCCCAATTGGCCGCCGCCGTAAGACCATTCCGTGCCATCCATCACCTAAGAGAAGCAAAGATTCTCAACCTCGCCGCACAATCCCACAAAGACTACGCAGACCGGATGAAAACAAAATTCGGCACCGAAATAAAGCAAATCTCCCTGCAACGGGCACTTAACACTTACAACGCCATTGATGATAAAAAGGCAAAAGCCCATGCTGACCTATGGATCAGAAATGCCGTCAAAGTTGTGGAGCCGACAAAAGAAGAAATATTCAAGTCGTGCAAACTTGCGCTGGCGTTTGAAAAGCTCCTTGACGAAGAAGATGCGACAGTAATGACCGTTGACTGTTACGGCAGCATGTACACCCCGCTTTGCCGGGCCCATGCCTTCCCCTGCATAGGATTCACAAGGCTAAATGATATGGGCTTCGGTGGTATATGCCAATCCGACCTGCCCTGTGCAATGACCCACATACTGTTTCAGGGCCTATCGGGAAGACCGGGTTTTGTTAACAATCCCGGCTTCGATTTCTCCAAAAACAGCGCCGTTNNAACAGCGCCGTTTTAATCCACTGCATGGGAACCACAAAGATGGATGGTCCCGATGGCCCTGCCGCTCCATACAAGCTGCGCTCCGTTATGGAACGCCGCGAGGGCGCCGTCCCGCAGGTCAAAATGCGCGTCGGCCAAAAAGTCACGCAGGCCGTATTAATGGGCACCTCAAAATTACTTTACTTCACCGGCCAAATCGTAGACACACCCGAAACAGACAGAGGTTGTCGGACCAAAATCATGGTTAAGATGGACGGCGATGCAGAGAAACTATGGAAAAACTGGGCTAATGGTATACATCGAGTCACCTGTTATGGAGATATTACCAAAGAGCTCCAACATTTCTGCAGGTTCAAACAGATAGAAATGATAAACGAGGCTGTATAACTAATAGGTGCCCGAACATCGGCTGAACGCCGAGCCACAACATTAGACTGACCATTGAAAAACACAAAGGAAAACTAAATGACAAGGGTCCTTATACAAACAGTGGCCTTTCTTGTAATCACAGGCGCGCTCCTTTTCGGCTCAGCGGGTCGTTTGGACTGGCTTATGGGCTGGGCCTATATGGCTATCCTGACCACATCTTCTATTACAATACTCCTGTTGGGAAATTGTGACATGCTGCGCGTTCGCGCCGGTAAGGAAAAAGGCACAGAAAAATGGGACCCGATTATCGCGGCCCTTGCATTCCTTTTATTCTGGCCCGGTGCAAACGTTGTCGCCGCCCTGGACTACGGCCGTTTCCATTGGTCTCCGGCCGTGCCACTGCCGGTTCAACTAATAGCTCTGATTCCCGTCACTTTAGGATTGGCCTTCGCCTCCTGGGCAATGGTCGTCAACAAGTTCTTCACAAAATGTGTTGCGATTCAGACCGAGCGTGAGCATGTTGTAATCACCACCGGCCCCTATGCCTATGTCCGACACCCCGGCTACGCCGGCTCGTTTCTTGCATTCATCACACTGCCCATCGCACTTGGCTCACTATGGTCCCTCCTGCCTGCCGCAGCGGGACTCTCGCTTTGGGTCCTCCGTACCTTCCTTGAGGACCGAACACTACAAAAAGGCCTCGAAGGATATACCGACTACGCCCAAAAGGTACCCTGGCGCCTCATACCCCATATTTGGTAATTGCACCACCAATTAACAGATCACCACCAATCGATTCTCTACTCCCAAAACCTTGTCATCTCTGAGCGCAAGTAGCCTTTTGATGGAGAATGTAGGGTGCGATTTTTCGCACCACCTTGACTTAAGATTGAGATCCGAGTGGTTAGTTTCCCGAATAAAATATTGTTGTTGATGTTGTTTTTCGATATAATGACGGGATGAATTCAGCGGGTAAAAAACTGATGAAAGGAGATAATATGAGTAAGACTATTATAGGTTCAATATTAGCAATGCTAATATCTCTTGGCTTGTTCATATCACCATCAAATGGTAATGAGCATAGCAAGGTACGTGATGATGTTGCTCTTGAAATTATGACGGTTGAGGTTATGATTGACCGATTAGAGAAGATGCCGCGAGATATTAAGGATGAAAAAAGAGAGTGGTTACGATTTTTTAATGATATTGAGCAACGGTTCAGTAAAATCGTTACTTATGAAACGCGAGATAATCTCAAGCTCTGGAAACTCATAGGAAGATGGGTAGTTCAAGATGGAAGACACTCAGTATCAGAAGGCGTGATGCCCATATCACCATATGCACATGTTCCCTTTGTACATATCCAAAGGCTTCAACCTGATTATCAAAAGGACAAAAAACTTATTCGCCTGATGGCAGAGTTAAACATCATCAGGGAAAAGACATTCCATGATTTAGTAATAAAAAGATATAATGATTTTGTATATCTCTTCGAGGAGTGTGATACTGGTGATGCAAAAATTCAGCTCCAAATTGGTCAGAAGTATCACAAAGGTAACGGTCTCTGGCGTAATAATATAGAAGCCGTAAAGTGGTATAAACGTGCGGCGGCGGCGGGAAACGCCGATGCAATTGGAGAACTTGGTCTAGCTTACATTTACGGTCAACAGTATGGCCTTGAAGAGGATGAGGAGGCTGGAATAAAACTTCTTAATGAAGCCGTTGTAAAGGGCAGTGCAAGTGCTGCTTATGAACTTGGGAATTACCATCGACCCAGCTTTTATAACAAAGGTGACAGAAAAAAGGCTATTGAAATGTATCAGATTGCTGTCAAGAGAGGTTATAGCAAAGCCTTCCCTGCTTTAGCGGAGCAATATGTTGAGCTCGACAACGGCACAGAGGCATTAAGATGGGCTAATTGTGGGGATGAGCCAAATAAAAATGACACGACTGGTCACCGATTGTGGGAAATCAAACGTGCTGATGCTGATAGCGATAGCCGAGGGAGGTGTTCATACATCAAAGGTGAAGTATATGCACTTGGAATAGGTGATATTGAACAAGACTTGGCCTTGGCGAAGGGATTTTTCGAGGAATCTCATCGGAATCTCTCTCTCGATGGGGCTTGGGCTATATCTGCAATGTACAGAGAAGGTATCGGGGTAGAGGCTGACGCCTCTCTTGCCGAGAAATGGAAAAGCAACGCCATCAAACTTTTTCCCCTTGCTTTTCCCGATCCTGATTGGCACGAAGAAAACATCAAGTCCTTCGCTAAAAAGTTACTGCAAGCGTCAACACGTTGACTCAGACTAAAAACAATAGTTAAATTGGGAAGTCCAGCAGAAATCGTAAAACTGCGTATTACTGAAAAGGAACAAAAAGAAAACTATGAATGAAATAAATAAAAATTTTGATAGGGTTTCTTGGGAATGGAAAGGCAGAAGAGATATTAGAGAGCTGAAACCTAAATGCCCTGAATGTCAATATGAATTGGATATTAAATTACCGAATTTCATGGTGAATTATGGCCCTAATTTGGAATTTGAAGGTTTATCTTTCAATCGCCGTTTGTCATATTCGTGTCCAAAATGTTCATTTACTTGTGACACTACTATAGAAAATGTTAAAAGCCCTCAAGATTTACGTAAAGCTGTTCGGAAAGAATTTGAACACAGGCAACGCCTACAAGCATCGGAAAAAAAATAACACTCTGAACTAATCCTATAAAAAACTAATAAAACTAGAGACATCAACTATTTTCAACACCCAAAACCTTAATTCTCTGCAATTCGAAAAAAGTGATGCCGGAAAGCCACAACCTGCTAAATAATAACGATTTATCTCCTTACCCGCATTTCTACCTTCGGTTCGCATTTTCCTTATTCACTCCGGCACTAACGTGCCTGCGTGACACTGTACGATGCGAATCGCGGCCTACGGTAGAAATGCTAAATTTTTCCCCTGATCCCTGGCCCCTGGCACCCGATCCCTGTTTCAAATTTTTCTTAAAAAAATTTGAAATATATTGAACAATATGATTATGTTTGTTATAATACATACTGCCATAGAAATGGCAGATAGCGGAGAACTGCACGAATCGGGCAAGTCGCCCACGGCTTAGTATCAGCAGATACACACAAAAAAGCAGCATTTTGTATCATAAATGACAATATTTGAACATTTTGGTGCACAAATGACAAAAAACAACCGTTTTTCGCCACCTAAAAATCCATTTTCTGGCTGAATAGCCAGTATTTTGAGCATTTGAATTTGTATAATTTGAATTTGTTTCGAATTTCGAGTTTCGTATTTCGGATTTCAGTATGCCGGATAACTCCTTACCCAATATGAAGATACAGTCAAAAATAAATAATCACTTATCATTAATCATCTGGCTTGGGGCACTCTACAACTGTAGAGATACCTTTACAGATGTCATGAGCGCACTACAAATCAACCTTTTTATGCAAAACGAACCCAATTTCAGAAAAAGTCAAGTCAACGTAAGTGATTTATTTACAAGGGAATATGGTCAATTGGACACTTGGTCAATTAGAAAAAACAAACCCAATTCAAACCCAATTCAAACCCAATTCAAAGCCAATACAAACCCAATACAAAGCCAATACAAACCCAATTCAAACCCAAAAAAACCCAATT
>JAABXR010000314.1:1576-12719 GCA_011776225.1 Phycisphaerae bacterium | reverse complement strand
ATAGCCTTTCCTGTGCAAAGGATACGCCCCGGCTAGCCCCTCCGACAGCCGGCATTGAGTTCATCCGCGTTAGCAAAGATGGCACCCATTTCATCCGCACCCAAACCGGCACTCGGTTCATCGCCTGGGGCTTCAATTACGACCACGATGATTCAGGCCGCCTCATCGAAGACTACTGGCACAAGGAATGGCCTACCGTAGCAGAAGACTTCGCGGAAATGAAAGCCCTTGGCGCAAACGTAGTAAGGATTCACCTACAAACCGCTAAATTCATGAAGTCGCCGACCCAAACCAACAAGGCCTCCCTCGCCCAACTCGCCAAACTCGTCAAACTCGCCGAGCAAACAGGCCTTTACCTCGATATCACCGGCCTCGGCTGCTACCATAAAAAAGACGTCCCGAAATGGTACGACCAGATGAATGAGACACAACGCTGGAACACGCAATCCATCTTCTGGGAGGCGGTCGCAAAAACCTGTGCCAAAAGCCCCGCGATCTTCTGTTACGACCTTATGAACGAACCAATACTGCCCGGCAAAAATAAAAAGGAAACTGACTGGCTCGCCGGCGAGTTCGCAGGAAAGCACTTCGTACAGCGCATCACCCTCGACCTTGCAGGCCGCACACGTGAACAGGTCGCTAAAGCCTGGGTAGATAAACTCGTCACGGCCATCCGGAAACACGACAACCGCCACATGATAACCGTAGGAGTAATCCCCTGGGTCCACACCTTCCCAAAAGCCAAACCGCTTTTCTACTCAAAAGAAGTGGCCGAAAATCTGGATTTCGTTAGCGTTCACTTCTATCCTAAAAAAGACAAAGTCGACAGGGCCCTCACAGCCCTCTCTGCCTATGATATAGGCAAGCCTCTCGTAATAGAGGAAATGTTTCCATTACACTGTAACATGAAGGAGCTTGCCGTATTCATTGACTCTTCGCGCAGCTTTGTCGATGGTTATATCGGCTTCTACTGGGGCAAAACCATCGAGGAATACAATGAGAAATCCGACATCCCTTCCGCCCTCACCAAAAGCTGGCTGAAATACTTCACTGAAGCTCGCACCCAAAAATCATCAAAAAATATCACTACTACTACCGAAGTACTGCCGAGGATCTTCTCCCTCAATCCCGTCATTCTCGAAAAAAGCAGGGCACGGCTCACAGAAGGTGACCAATCACTCCAGCCTGCTCTGAAAAGCCTCCGCCTTGAAGCTGACGATGCACTAAAACAGGGGCCGTTTTCGGTAATGTACAAGAAGATGACCCCACCCAGCGGCGACAAGCACGACTATATGAGCCGGGGCTCTTACTGGTGGCCGGATCCTACAAAACCGGATGGCCTCCCCTACATCCGACGCGACGGCCTGCGAAATCCCGAAACAATAACTGACAACTTTGACCGGCTGGCCCTGGGAGAAATGACTTCCGCCGTCGACTCTCTTGCCACCGCCTTCTATTTCACAAACCATGAGCCCTATGNNTCCAGTTCGGACAGGCCATCCCCGGCATAACACAGGGCCGTGACATCGGGATAATTGACACCGCACGTCTGGTAACAATCATAGACGCCATCGGAATGCTCGAATCCTCACCCGCATGGACCGCAAAAGACCAAAGCGAAATGCGCGAATGGTGCACCGAATACCTTAAATGGCTCCGCACCAGCAAACACGGGCTCGGAGAGGAAAAGAAACTCAATAATCACGGAACATGGTACGACGCACAGGTAGTCAGTCTGGCCCTTTACACCGGCCAAAAAAACCTCGCCCGGCAAATCTTACAGAAGGTCCCCGCCCGACGTATTAATAAGCAAATCGAACCTGATGGCAAACAGCCTCACGAGCTGGCACGCACAAAGTCACTGGGCTATAGCGCAGGCAACCTCCGCGGCTTGTTTAACCTGGCGACAATGGCCGACAAACTCGGTATCGACTTATGGCACTACGAATCCCCCGACGGCCGCAGCATAAAAAAGGCCCTCGATTTCCTCGCAAAATATGTCGATACAAACCAAAAATGGCCCTACAAGCAAATTACACGCCAAAGCCCCGCTTCTCTGTTTTCGCTGCTGCGCCGCGCCTCAATCGCCTACAACGACGACAAATACGAAGAAATCATAAAAAAAATCCCACCCGATGAAATCATCGACTCCCGCACTAATCTCCTCTGGCCCAACCCATTAAATCGCCCTTCTCCGCATTTGTCATTTCTGCATTTTGATTTTAAACATTGCTTTTTCTTCTTGCCACCTCCACCATCACCGACTATAATATTAAGCGACACGAGATATGATTTACGAAATTGTTTCTAAAATATAATGAGAAAATTCAAAAAACATTTTATTGCGAGATGGTACTATTACGCCACTCCATTATTCATTCTGCTTGACTATTTTGGAAAAATAAACGTCCGCGTCACTGCCCTCCAATCGATGCCGCTGTACAAAAACATATATTATGGTTTCTGCATTTTCTGCGGCGTCCTCATATTCATCTTGCCCCGATGTTCACCCTTCGTCGCGCTTATCGAAAGTGGTATCAATTTCCTGATGATGTTATTGCTTCTGTTTATGCCTTATGTCCTCTGCATCATGCATGACGACATATTCGGTGAAGGCTGGCAGAACATGGAAAAATTTAATCTTAAACACGTTGTCAATATCCTAATCGCCGGTTGTGTCGCCGTCTTCGCTTTCAGAGCAAGCCTCCACAGGGCGGAAGCAGATTTCGCTCCCACTGAAGAGCCCGCTAATACCGACTAATAAACATGACTGGACGAAACGTTGAAATAAAGGCAAGACTAAGCAATCCGGACCATACCGCCTCGATTGCCGCACAAATAGCGGATTCAGGCCCCGTTATCATTGAGCAGGAAGACGTGTTCTTCAACTGCTCGAAAGGCCGGCTAAAACTCCGAACGTTTTCAGACAAAACAGGAGAGCTTATTTACTATAACAGGAATAGCGGAAACGGGCCTTCCGAGTGTAATTACTCGATACTAAAAACTTCGGACCCCTCTTTGATTCATAGTATACTGACCGAAGCACTTGGCGTCCGCGGCGTCATTCGTAAGAGCCGCACACTTTACATAGTTGGCCAAACACGGATTCATCTTGACGATGTCAGCGATTTAGGCAAATTTGTCGAAATCGAAGTTGTCCTGCACCCCGGCCAGACAACTTCCGAAGGCACAGATATCGCCCACTCGCTGATGCAGCAACTGGGAATATCCGAAAGCGATTTAATTGATGAAGCTTATATAGATATGCTCTAAAAAATATCTAAATTACTTCCATTCCCGCACTCGGCCTTTTTCGTACCTCTTCGCGCTATTTTTATCGAAATGGAATGTTATACCATATCCAATATCGGAACCACTTTTGTCAATGCTACACTTTTTCCGGTACAACATACGGTGGCCGATAGTTGGTTTTCCGTAATTGGTTGGCCCTTTTACTGAATGCCCCTACAAATCTTTCTTTCCTGGGATTCATCCTCAGCCACGGACCGACAGTAATGCGGTGCTTGTCTATGTCGACTTTGTGTGTCTCCAGATGAGCACAGAATCGGTCGAAAGTTTCGGAAAAGTTTTTGTCCGCCCGGACAATCTCGCGGATCTGCTCACTGTCAGTTTCTTTGCCGATACGATAAGAGATGTTGCCCATGTGAACCAGGCACGCCGAGAGATGGCCGCTTAGCGCATTCTCCTGTAGATCGCTGGTCTTGCGGCTGCGGACCACGCTAAAGAAGTTAGTCAATGAATCCTGGTTTGTAGGCTCGAATTCCCGGATCAACTTATCATNNCGATATATCCATGCTCACAATGGACGACCACTCCGCTGCCAATACCCTTATACCGCTCTTTCGTCGGCAGGCCGCGTACCTCGTAAATAACAGGGGCCGGCTTATAATCGTAGAAAGTGATTACCGTGTTCGGCGTCTGGCCGTCATCTTCATATCCGAAGCGGCCTCCCAGAGTCAGTACCCGTTCGGGCAGACTCTCCTTACCGAGGGCCCACCGGCAGGCGTCCAGATTGTGGATGCCAAGATTACCCAAGTCGCCATCCCCATAGGTCCAGATCCAGTGCCAGTCATAATGGAGTTCCTGGCGCATTACAGGTAGAATCGGCGCCGGGCCGGACCACAGGTCATAGTCTAATGTTTTCGGTACCGGCTGCGGACCTTTTACCTTGCCTATGCTATCGCGCCGCCGGTAAGTAGTTCCGCGAACATATAGAATTTTGCCAAGCTTCCCCTCCCGCGCGTACGCAAAAGCCTCGCCCACGCCCGACCTGCCCCGCGAGCCATGGGTCGCCGAGACTATGCGGCCGTACTTTTGTGCCGCTTCCCATGCTTTACGGCCCTCAAACATATTATGCGAGAAGGGTTTCTGTACAAAGGCGTCCTTGCCCGCCTGACACGCCCACACCGCCGCCAGCACATGCCAGTGGTTGGGAGTGCCCACGACGATAGCGTCGATGTCTTTGCTGTCCAGAAGTTTGCGAATGTCGACATAAGCATCGCATTTTTCTCTGCGGTCTTTGAATTTCTGCACTTCAGGATGAAGATGAGCCCGTTCGGGATCACATAAGGCCACGATTCGCACGCCGGGGATTTTCCTTATTCTGCTCATCATTATTTTGCCTATCCCTCCGACCTTTACGTTTGAGCCCACGCCCACCATAGCAATCCGAATGTCGTCATTCGCGCCCCGAACTCGTGAAAAAGGCGTAAACAAACCGGCACCGGCCGCCAGTGAACCTTTCAAAAAGTCTCGTCGTTTAATTCTTATCATAACTCTTCTCCCGAAAAAATTGGGCAACATCTAATGTCTATAAAATGCAAATCCCCGTTCAAACAGGCCGTGAAATAACCATCCCAATTATAGCGCATTCTGGAGTGCAAGGAACAAGCCGCGATAGTATTTCATCAAACGTACTGGTTCGGTGCTTTCGCCAATCTCCGCATCACAGTAGCGTTTATAATCATTTTCTCGAAGCAACTGGAACAGTTTGCTGTACGGGTATTTTTCATTGTACAGGTCATGCATGTGGAGGTTGCGAATCCTGTCTTTGACAAGGTTGAAGTTCGATTCGAAGCCAGGCGCTTCGATATCGGATCCGTCACAGTTCCAGTTGACGTAAACGTGAGGGCTGTCGGCGTAATCGAGGATTTTACGAACAACCTGCACCCGGTTGGTACCACGGCCGTGGTTGGCTAATCGAATCTCTACGCCGTAATCCTTAGCAAACTCGGCGCATTCCCGCACAGCTTTGCCGATTTGCTCTAATGTCTTTTCCACCGAAACACCCTTATCGCTCACTGCGTTTGGAAATACCCGAATCCCCAAAGCGCCGATATCGTGTGCCAGCTTGGTATATTCTTTCGTCCCTTCGATGTTCTCCCTAAGCCGGGTGGCATCGGCGTAGTGGTAGCTGAAACCGCTGGCCAGGCTGATTGCCTCCATTGCCGAATCTTCAAACCGCTTGCGTACTTCCTTACGCTGCGCTTTGGACAGATTAACCTCTACCTTGTGGGCATGTGTCGTACGCAGTTCCACATGCTGGAATTTAGCCTCAGTGCAGTTCTTGATTATTGTTTCAATGTCCCAGTTGCGTGCCAGATTGTAGCTCATCAGGCCGAGTTTAAGCAGCGGCTTTTTTGCTGCAGATACCTTAGCAGCCTTACCTCCCTGACTTTCCGCCGCAGTAGTCCCTACAGCCAAAACGCCGGATATCAGCGCCGACTTTTTGAAAAAATCACGTCGATTGAGATTACTCATTGTGGTTCCTCCGGAATTCAAGTTAGTTTATTTACTTACTGTAATCTTAACAGGCCGAGATTCCTCATTTGCCTCTGTATACTTGATTTGCCGTTGATTGGTGACAGCATCACCCTACTCCCTATCTTTTCCTTCTTGTCCTTCTCTGCACGCGCCCTTTTCCGGATTTCTTCGCACCTTTCCTTTTACGAACAGGTTTTTTAGCCAGCGGCTCAACAGGTGACACATTCAACTGACGTGCCGCTACATTAACAGAAACTATTCGCACTTTCAACCCCTGACCCAACCGAATACTGCGTCCCGTACGTTCGCCAACAATGCACCCCGCCCTCTGGTTATATTTCCATTCGTCAGGCCCCAGGTCACCCATCTGGATAAGCCCTTCAATCCCGAACTTCCGCGACTGCACAAACACGCCAAAGCCCGCGAGCCCGCTAACCACAGAGTCCAGTTCCTCATTGATACGCTTGCTCAGCATCTGCAACATCAAAACAGTTTTCAGTTCCTCTTCTGCATCCTCAGCCCGCTGCTCGGTAAAGCTGATATGTTTGCCAATCTCCGTCAAATCCATCTCTACTGCAGAATTCTTTGCTAAGTCCACACGATTTTGCAGATAGTATTCAAGGACCCGATGAACGAGCAAATCCGCGTATCGCCGTATCGGACTGGTAAAATGACAATAGTGGACCGATGCCAGCGCGAAATGACCTACATTCACCGGCGCATACTCCGCCTTTTCGAAACTTCGCAGCACCGCCAGATTCACTCCGAATGAACAATCAGTTCCCTTTACAGCCGCCAATAGGTCCTGTATGGCCCTGCGGTCGGGATTTCGGGGCAAATTATATCCGAACGCGCGAACGAGCTTAGTCAGATTCTTCATACTCAAAGCATCCGGCTCAGGATGAATCCTTCGCATAAATCCGATATTCAACCTGTCAAGAAGCGCCGCAACCGCGTCATTCGCCTCCACCATAAACATCTCGATTATCGTATGCGGATAGCTGTCGTCAGCAGGTTCGGCGTCCACAACCTGCCCTGCCTCGTTCATTATCAGTTCCGTTTCCGGCAAATCAAGATGCAGCATCCCGTTCTCCACCCGCCGCCTCTCAATCACCCGGCTGAGCCTCTCCATATTCCTAACTAATTCGACCGATTCATGTTTGGCAACTTTCGTATGCCCCTTCAAAATCCTGTCAGCCTGCTGATATGTCAACCGCTCCGTCGATTTAATAAGACTGTTTGCGAACCGCCGAGACAGAACATTACCTTCCTCGTCATAAGTCAGGTACACGCTTTTAACAAATCGCTTCTGCTCCGGCTGCAGGCTGCACACCCCGTTACTCAAAACCTCCGGCAGCATTGGAATAACCTTGCCCGGCAGATAAACACTATTGCCACGTTCTTTCGCTTCTACATCCAGCGCCGAATCCACCTTCACAAAATTACTCACATCGGCAATATGAATCCCCAGCACCCAATTGCCCTCCTCATCTCTCTCAACACTTATCGCATCGTCAAAATCTTTCGCGTCCGGCGGGTCAATCGTAACAATCACTTTCTCCGTTATGTCCTCTCTGCCCTCGATGTCCTCAGGATCAAATCCCGTCGCCGCCCCCCGAGCCTGTTCGTTACACTGCTCATCAAACTCGCTGGGCAGATGAAACTGGTGGATTATCGATTTTATCTCGCTGTCGTATCGCCCCGCTTTTCCAAGCACCTCTACAATCACTCCCCGTGCAAGGAATTGTTCCGTCGGATACGAAAGTATCTCAACCACAACCTTGTCCTTTTCTTTTGCACCCTTAGCCCCGACATCATCTACGGATATCGGCTCGACAAATCCCGTCCCGTCAGGCAAAACTATCCACCCATCGCTCCGTTTCTTCAACATCCCCACAAACCTGTTCTGCGACCGTTCAAGGATCTCAACAACTTCCCCCCTGTAGCGCATCTGGCCGCCGCGTTTGCCTTCTTTTCGAACCCTCACGGCAACGATATCGCCTGTCATCGCTTCCGCCGTCGCGCTTGGCGGCACAAATAAATCCCCGTGCGCGTTAGGCTCTAATGGCGTTACAAATCCGAATCCTCTCGCGTTCGCCCGAAATGTCCCTATAACCCGTCCCGACATTGCCGGCAGACTGACCAGGTTCCGCTCACCTATTACAACATGACCGGCCCGTCGCATCTCCTCAAAAGCCGCCTTAAATTCCTGATAATCTTCAGAACTCACGCCCAGCGTCTTAGCCAATTGTGCTAATTTCAAAGGCGTATAATCAGAATGCTTCAATAATTGTACTATTCTTTTCTTATAAATCTCCGGCATTTGACCAACCTATAAAATAACTAATAAAACACCAGGCCAATCTTTATATCGACCAGTCTCTGTGTTTATCTGAAATCCAATCAATGAGTGCCTGCCGTAAATAATGCCTGCCTTCTCACTGAGGTTCCATCCTCACTACGTCCCTCGCCCGTGACCGAGGCATAACTCTTAACCGCTCGATTTTACCATCCCGATAAACACCTTCAACCGTGGTCTTCATAGGTGCGTGCATTTTGAACTCAACATCCCATTCTTTCGGCCATGCCGGAAATAGTAATATCTTTCTGCCCTCGGTTTGTATTATCATTCGCTGCAGCGCCGTCATCGTAACACAGCCGTGGTCCTGGTCTGGAATCCAGTCATAGTTCGGCCCCCAGAATGCAGGAAAACGGCTTCCTCCGTGTTTCGTTGAAAAATTCTTCGTCACGAACCTTGCCGCGTCCTCCGCCAATCCAAGATACGCCGCCTGTATCGCCGTCTGGTACCACCCTCCCGTCCCCTTATGTACACGCCGATTATACGCCTCCAAGGCAACACCCAGATCGTCTTTACCAATCCCATAAACTCTATACGGAAAAATAGCATAAAGCTCGGGGTTTTCCTGGTTTCGCTTATTGCTGTACTTCTGGGCCGGAAGCAGAAAACTTTTTCCGCCCTCTTCTCTTATCGGTATTGCCGGCAAATCACCCAGCGTCTTCTTCCACGCTCTCCGCTGCGCCCTCGTTGTCAAATCAGTCGAAAGCTCCAGCAGCCGTGGTATAACATACCTCAGCCCCGCAACCTCAGGCATCGGGTTCACGCAATTCCACCACGTCTCCAGCGACTGCGAAGGCTCAAAGCGTATCTTACCCTTCTCATCCCGTTCCCAGTGCTCATCATAGAATGTCACCGTCGCATCCGCTATCGGCAAAAGGGTATCACGCACAAATTCCTCGTCACCTGTTATCTCGTAGTAATCCAACATCATTGAGACAATCTCGATCCCCCCCTGCCATTCCCGCCGGATATACTGGTTAATTGTTTCAGGTCCCTTATGTCCCCACCCGTAATCGCAGTTGCCGTTGGTCCCCCAAAAATACATCGTCTCAGGAAAAAACGCACCATCGTGCTTATAATAAATCCTCGTCTTATCCGTACATAGTCCGAGCACGTCCTTATACATACCAAATAACGGCCTCATCAAATCGAAGTCCCCCGCCGCAATCATTGACCAGTATGGCAGCCGGGTATTTTGCCACCAGAACATCCCGCCCCAGCGTCTGTAATCACCATCATAATGTTCATTGCCAATCTTCGCATCGACCGTAAAGATAGAGCCGTTGAACTTGATAGGATACGCCCCCCTACCTCCACACGCATTAATCCATCGCTGCAGTACATACCCCCTCGAAACTATAGATGTATCCTCCTTCGCTCCCGACGATGCGATAAGCTTGCCGTTTATATACAATTTCGATTGCCCGCCTCTGCTCTCGTACGTCGACGCTACATGCACCCACCGGCCCGGCTTGAACTTCGCATCATAAACAAGCGTCCCAGCCTCCACTATCATACGCAGCGAATTACCGGGATACGTGTCCAGCAGATAGCCGTTCGATGTCCCAGAAAGGGATTTATCGATTATCCTACCGCCACCGCCGCCGAGTTTATCCGGCGCAATCCACGCCTCTAACGTACAACTGTCCTCAAAATTCAACTTCTTGTTATGTGGCACTTCGAGATAACCATCACCACCAAAATGCAGGCACTTTCGCCCCTCGTGTTCAACGATATTAAGGTCGCCAACGATTCTCGCGCCAAGCTCATTATCGACCTTGTTAATAAAAAGGCCGTCGATGGAACCTTCAAAACCCCAATCTCCAACAAGCCCGATAGCGGGTGCAGCACTCGGATATTTCGGAAGCCCTTCAACCTCCCTTTCGCTGAGCGCCCTTCCGAAAATCCGCGCCCGCGATATATACCCTTTGAACCGGTTCTGCCCATTGCTGCAAGCCCCTATCCGCAAAGGCAGCGTGTTAGTGGTGATTTTTTGCGACAGAGACTGCCCCGAAACGCGTATCCAACTCCTGTTCCAGAAATCATCCCACCACTTCCTGTGAGCTGTCCGCGCTGTTTCCAAACCCGTCTTATCGATCGACTTTACCTGATTCTCTAATAGCCTCAACCACTCCCCGCTTGTTTTGGTCTGCGCTGTCAAAGGATATATCGAAACTACAAATTGCTTGTCCGGCTTTATTGATTTAAGGATTTGGTTACTGACCGCCTTTAAACCATCACCTTTCATACATCCGCCGAACGTCCTGCCCATAAGCGGATCAGGATACTTTGCAAGCAGTTCACCAAGATGTTGATTCTTCAACGTTATCGGATAACACGATTTCTCATTTCGATGATACCATACAATCCTGTCACCTTTGGCCGGCAAAACAATATCAGGATATGCGATAATCTTATAATTACCTCTCGTTAACCCCCGTGCGCTGTTTGCTTCGCCACCCTTTAGTTCCCGCTCCTTCGTGCGCCAAACCTCCAACTCAGTCTCAAATTCAAATTCCTTTTTACTCTCGGCCTCAACGCGTATAACCTGCTGGTTAGCATCCACCCACACCCGCAGCGTCACTTTCTGCTCAGCCGCCCCTCCTGATATTTCAATCTCTCCCTGTCGCAGCTTCAAAATCTGCTTGAACGCCATCCCTTTCCTAAACGGGTTCGGCCGTACCTTTACCCGCACTTTACCGAGCTTTAGTAACCGCGCGTTATCACTCCATGAATCAGTCTTGCTTATATAGAACAAGAGGTCCCCATCTTCCTCGACCCATACGTTCAGCCCGATATCACCATTCCCTATCGGCATCGACCCGGATGAATCCTTACTCGCCGTCTCCCAAACAACATTATATTGGTCCAATGGGTCCCTCACCCCCTCAGCCACGCCTCCTATTGCGCACACGAATAATATCAACAACAATGATATTCTGCTTTTAATCGCCATCACTCTTTCCTTTCATTCGTGTTTTAATGTCATTCCTTCAAAGT
>JAABXR010000314.1:0-1568 GCA_011776225.1 Phycisphaerae bacterium | reverse complement strand
AAAAACAAACCCCGACTCCGCCAGGATTTTCATTATCCTAAACATTATTAAACCGCCTCATTTATTATCCCATTTGTTTGATATATCTCCTGCAAATCCACAGAGGAATAATCCCCACAATCCCGAATGAGCAGTCGATTAACTGCCAGAAAAACGGAATCCCCCTAATTCGTCCGGCTATCAAAGCCACCGGAATTACCAAAACACAGGCAATCATGCCGAATTCAACGACCCAGATATTCTTAACAGGATCCCGCAAAGGCCCGATGAAGGCTATCGCTATAACAATATGACCAAACGCAAGCCAATCCATCCCGTAATAGATGAAGGAACTATCCTTAGGTATATCTGTCAGGCCGCGGTGAACAAACGAAATCCAATGTGCCATCGGAGGATACACTTTCTCCATAAATGTCCCCTCGCCGATAAAACGTTGCAGAACACCAATCTCCCACCTGATGGGAAACGCCGTCAAACCACTTATGACGAGCCCGAATATAAAGAAACAAAGAATATACCTGACTCTTCTCTTAAGTACCTGACTATCCATAAAGTTATTCCTTCTGAAATTGCTGTAACTGGAAACTGTCATCTACNNGAAACTGTCATCTACTTTCAACAA
Organism: Phycisphaerae bacterium; assembly: GCA_011776225.1. Lineage (GTDB taxonomy): Bacteria > Planctomycetota > Phycisphaerae > Sedimentisphaerales > Anaerobacaceae > CS2-K091. Next base: position 946 of record JAABXR010000314.1, on the reverse strand, counting down.
ACCGCAATATACTATATCCACTCCCGCCTTCTAAGCAACTGAACATTACCTCCTTAATCGTTTATGAGCTTATCCTTTGGAAGGCTCTCAATAAGGGAATTTATCTCTGAACGGGCCTCCTCCTTAAGAAATATCGTACCTCCAAGCGGAGGCTCTTCGATTCTGTATTCAACCCAGGGCTCAGAAGGATTAGACCAACCTATATTCAAAACGGAACTTGTTCCCTCAAACGTAATTTCGTAATCGTTAGGAAACACATATTCATAGACTTCGTTGGTCATGACTCTGTCCCGATACTTTTTTAGTATTACTGCAAAATCTCCGGCAAAAGTATGAGCCTCATCACCATCAAGTCTTGCTATTACTCGTTTGACAATACCTGAATCTTTTGCTGTTTTTGGCGGCTCTAAGCTGAATCCTGTGATGATACACCCTTTATTTTCTGATTCGAGAACATTCAATATCTCTTCGAATCTTTTTGCAATAACTTTACGTTTATATATAAATGCTGCAAGAGCAATACCACAGCATAAAAACAACAGGAGTATCAGCACCATTAATTGAGATGCTCTCTTCATTTTCTTCGCCCTGCGATCTCAAATACCAGAACAACCTCTACTTCCAACAAACTACAGTTATTATAAAATATAAATCCATATTTTTCCAGAGTTTTCATCCTGTTCAATACTATTGATTATTGACAAATCCGCCGGATTCTATACAATTTCCTGCAGATAAAAAAATTGGAACAAATATCGGAGGAAATATTATGATCTCGAATAATTTCAATCGCCGCGAATTTTTCGCAAGAACAGCAATGTCGGGAATAGGTGCCGCGCTAACTACAGTGGCATCGGCTAAAGAGAGAAAAAAACGAAAGACAAAGCTGAGCACACCCCACGCACAGAAAATCGGCTGGCGCATTGCCTGCCAGCTTTATACCTTC
>JAABXR010000336.1:1121-1595 GCA_011776225.1 Phycisphaerae bacterium | reverse complement strand
GGCCTTTGCGCCCTTGCGTTAAAAAACAGGAGCGACTTATGACCACCATACTCTATCCCACCCGCGGCGGCGACACCACCCATCGCAACCAGGATTGGACCTTTGCCCTCGCCAAAAAACGGCAGGCGCGGCTGCTTCTGCTCTATGTCTCCAACGTCCGCTTCCTGGACAACATGTTAACCCCTGTCTCAATAGACAGCGTTTGGAAAGAGTTAGACGAATTGGGCGAATTTTTGCTAACAATGGCCCAGGACCGGGCCGAAAAAGTCGGCGTCACGGCCGAAAAAACCCTCCGTCACGGCAGTTTCCGAAATGCCCTGAAATCCGTCATCCAGGAAGAAAACGTCTCCACCGTTGTTCTCGGCCGTCCCGCCCAGGACACCGCTATCACTACCACCGAATATCTTGAGGAAGTCGCCCACTTTCTAATTGCCGAAACCGGCGTCGAAGTCTACCTCATTCACGAAGGCCAGG
>JAABXR010000336.1:690-1003 GCA_011776225.1 Phycisphaerae bacterium | reverse complement strand
CCCGGTAAAACTCATTATCCCTTACATTGTGCCATGTTCGATTGGAATTTGGATGCGATGTTATATCGAAATCATGCAGCTACCTTCACTGGTGCTTTCATCCCAAAGAGAACTCGCAGTGGACCTATTCGCTTTACGATAAACTGGTAAATTGCTAGTGTGCCGAGGAGAGAAGATAAAAGAAGCACCGGCCATTCAATAAAAATTGGAGTCGACCACTGGACGACGTAAAAGCCGATAATCACGATGACCGGTTGGTGAAATACGTAGAAGGGCAAGATCGCTTCCTGGCCCATTATCAACCACTCATTGC
>JAABXR010000336.1:289-546 GCA_011776225.1 Phycisphaerae bacterium | reverse complement strand
GCAACAATGAACCCGGTTACGGCCAGGCCAACTACTAAAGCGATATTTCGGTCGCGTCTTATCGCTTTAATAAGTCGTTCGTCGGTGTAAAAGATATATCCGATAACAAAGAAAACGAACATGTAGGTAAAATCGGCCCAATCGGTGTAACCAGGGTAACTGCCTTGCAGCAATACCCGGCCTAAGACAACCGGGACAACAAAGACCATCAGACCACCCCGCACGTCCCCAAGTTTGCCCAACCTGTTTAAGAATCG
>JAABXR010000336.1:0-144 GCA_011776225.1 Phycisphaerae bacterium | reverse complement strand
TGTGTAGCCATTCCAGGTAAAATTGAATAGGGGAAAGGATAATGCAACCAACGATGAAGGGTATTACTAATCGAGTAAGCCGCTCCATTGTATATTGTTTCCCGGTTCGTTTGCGGAGGGCAAATCGGCTGCTGGCTCCGGAAA
>JAABXR010000204.1:9899-18965 GCA_011776225.1 Phycisphaerae bacterium | reverse complement strand
CGTTTTAGGCCAGCTACTTCGATGGCAAAAAATTAAACTTACACATAATACTTGACACTATCGATTTGCTGGTCGGAATTGACGGCAGGGCGGGGCTTTGGTATACTGGATGAAACCGGAATTATATTTGGGGGATTGAAAGATGGAAAAAGAAGAACAGGCAAGGAAGCGGATTGTAGCGTTTTTTTTTACGCTGGTAGCTATTGTAATGGTGGGGGGAGTCTGGATATTGAAAAGCGGTACGGAGCCGGGGATTACATTAGCTTCGCAGGAAAGGCAGGCGGATTCAAATCAGGCGCCGGCCGATGTGAACGAGCAGAGCGAGAAAGTTGCCCGGCCGGACCATAATCATCCCGCATTCAAAGAGCGGATCGGCGAGCGCAAGAGGATGGTTGCGACGCAAATCCGGGCGCGGGATGTTAAAGATCCGAACGTGCTAAAGGCGATGCAGATTGTGCCAAGGCACGTTTTTATGCCGAAAAGCCAGCGGCGATATGCATACGGCGACCATCCACTGCCCATCGAACATGGCCAGACTATCAGCCAGCCTTACATCGTGGCCTTTATGACCGATGCTTTGAAACTTGGGCCGGGTTCACGAGTGCTGGAGATTGGGACGGGTTCGGGTTATCAGGCGGCGGTGTGCGCGGAAATAGCCCGCGAAGTCTATACGATTGAGATTGTAGAAGGGCTTGCAAAAACGGCGAAGGAGCGGCTGAAGAAACTGNNGCGAAGACCGCGAAGGAGCGGCTGAAGAAACTGGGTTATCCGAACGTGTTTGTCAAGGCAGGTGACGGTTTCTTCGGCTGGCCTGATAAAGCGCCCTTTGACGCGATAATCGGGACTGCGGCCGCAAAGCGTATTCCTGAGCCGCTGCTTGAGCAGTTGAAGCCGGGCGGGAGGATGATTATACCTACGGGCAGTGCGTGGGGATTTCAATATCTGGAATTGGTTACAAAGGACAAGGAAGGCAAAATCCACAAGAGCAGGGTGATGCCGGTGCGTTTTGTCCCCATGACGGGCGAAGTTCAGAAGTAGGATTAGTGATTGCGATTTCTTCGAATTCGAAAGGACGGAAGGGATCTATCGCACGCGGTCTGGTCGTTTTTTTGTTGAGCTTTGTTTTCATAAGTCTGGTGTTGCTTTCAATAATAGTTTTGTATCTTGACAGGGCGGTATATCCTGTGAGCGGTACAGAAAAGTGGTATCTGCCCAAACGGGTATATGAAGTGGCAGGTGCGATCAGGACCGCTCCGGTTGTTGAAGTAGTCCTGCGGGATTCAAACGATGAAGCGGGGATGACAGAATATGAAAATTTTATGAATACGCAGGCAAAATTGATTACAAGTACACGTGTGGTGGAAAGGGTGGCGGATGATTTAGCAGGGAAGAATATTAAATTTTTTGAGAATTACGGTTCAGGACTTTTTACTCAATCGAGACTAAAGGCCGGTAACGGGGCCGTTGTGAACGGTCCTGCAGAGGTGTTGAAGCAGGCGATACGCAATGGTGTAATCGGAGCTGCTGTGGTTGAGAAAACAGAGCTGATAACAGTGACTATGAGAGGTACAAATCCCGAAGAATCGAAAAAGATCGTGGATAGTTTTATATCGAGTTATATGGCTGTGGAGGCTATGACCTCCGACATGCGGGACGACCAAATGCTTAGTGTGCTGGAAAATGAAAGTAAGAAACTTGCGATGAAACTAAAAAGAACTCGCGAAAAGATCGAGCAACTTTCACAGGAATATAGTACTGCAACATCGGAAATTCAGGAATTGGAGGATAACTTAGCACTGGATAAAGAGAGATACGATGCAATATCTCGGCGTTTAAATGAAATGAAGATGGAACGGAAGCGGCCCGGGAGAATTTCCGTGGCTTATTACGCCAAAGTTGTTTCTGTCGAAACTTTCGGTGGGAAACGTTTCAAGACCACGATAGCAGTTTTGTTGATTGCGCTGGTTTGCAGCGCTGTATTGGCTATTGTAATCGGGAGGTCAGGTCTCAAGTCGCGCACAGTGGTGAAATGAAAAGTATAGGAAGCTACTTGATGCTGCCACACATTGTTGTTAACAGGTTAGGTGTAGAGCAGCGGCGACGTTAACGCCGGCCTCTGAGAGTTCGTTGAATTTCCGGATAGCTTTGTAGCTGTCAAATGCTTCCAACTGGATGTTGCGTTCTTTTAAGGCCTGACGAGTTTGGCCGGGTATTTCCATCAGGCCTGATGCGCCGCAGCCGACAACGAGGACCGAGGGTTTTGCTTTCAGGATTGTATCTAAATCTTCAGAAGCGAGGGAATGGCCCTGCTTTCGCCACCATTCAGACTGTACGGCGTCGTCAAGGATAATGATGTCGCTGGTATAGCTTTGGCCGTCAATAACAATCTTACCGAATTGGTATGAGTCAATGTGCATAAGTTACACCAATTTCAAGTGATTTTGATTTAGACGTCTTAGCTTTCGGTGCCAGAGCCGGCGTTTTTTTGTTTCCTACTGTATACGAAGGCATACCAAAAGGGGAAATACCAGAAGGCCATGCCCGAAATGATTGTCAGGAGGAGCAGCAACTCACTTTCTTGTTGCAAACCAAAAACAGTGAGCAGGTGATAGAAGCCGAGTTGAGCCAGGATTGCAATTGCAACAAGAGCAAGGAATATCAACCGTCTTTTCATTTTATTTGTACCTCTAAATCAATGGCCCGCGTTTATTGTAGAATTATACCAGTACAGTGTTTGTGAATCCAGATGAAAAATTATTTCCTGTTTTTTTTGAATAAAAACGGGGGGAGCAGAAAGAATGGATTGGCTACAGCAGAATTTTAGATATATTACTGTGAATCAGGGTTTTTTAGTTAAAGGCAGGCAATATGGATTCGAAAAAAACGGGTGTTTTGGCGATACTTGGGGCCAGTTTGATGTGGTCTGTTGAGCCAATTTTGGCCAAATTGGCTTACGAAAACTCGGATTTTATTCAAACATCGGGCATCCGGGCGATGGTCGTGGCGGCTACGGCGCTGCTGTATGTTGTTTTGACTGGCAAAAAGAACCTGAAAGTACGTAAAAGCGAGATACCGAAATTTGTCTATATTGGGATTGCAGGAACGGTGGTTGCGGATTTGCTTTATTTCTTTGCGCTGACGAAAATTCCTGTCATTAACGCGGTCCTTATAGGCCATATGCAGCCGATCTTTGTTATTCTGATAGGCTTTTTCATTTTGAAAGAGGACAAATTAGCGAAATTCGATTACTTAGGGATTCTGGTTATGATAGTTGCGGGAGTGCTCGTGACGACGAAGACGACGGGGAATTTTTCTGAAATGAAGTTCGGAACGATGGGTGACATATACGTGCTGCTGGCTACGGTTGCATGGTCAACGACAGGTATCGTGATGAGGAAATATCTTAAGGGAGTTCACGCGGGTGTAATCACGTTTTATAGATATACAGTTGCTTCGGTGATTTTCGCGGCTTACTTACTGCTTAAGTCGTCACTTTTTGTGGCCAATATGTACCAGGTTCTGGTCGGCCTTGTGGTTTGTGTGGGCACTATCCTTTATTATGAGAGCTTGAAACGCCTCAAAGCGGCCCAGGTTTCGGCACTGGAACTATCAACACCGTTTTTTGCGGTCTTTTTCGCTTTTTTGATCTTGCAAGAGGTGGTCACGGTAATGCAAGTTTCAGGGATTGTGTTGTTAGTTGTCGGAGTGTTTTTGCTTTCGAGGAAAGAAGAGGCGTATTTCTGATGTATTTGAGGTATCCGGGAGAGATTTGCAGGTTTTTTCAGGATTTTAGGGGATTAAAAAACAGGGGCTGTGAGCCTTATACTCACAGCCCTTTGGTTAATGTAAATTTTTATCATTGCCCGTGTTTTTCCGTATCGGGCAATTGTACACACATCCTAATTGTGATTACTCCGGTGGTACGATTATGACGTAATCTGTACCTTGTATCTCAACTTTGCCCAGTGCTTCATATGTATATCCCGTAAGGATTACCTCGCCACCTTCCCCAAATTCAGCCATGCTTTCGGTATCGACTTGGAGCATTAGATCGTCGTCACCGTCGCCATCAACGTCCTCAAGGCGGGCCATCGTCTTGTCAGATTTTCCACGGACCGCTACATCAGCTCCCGCAAGCGTTACGGTGCTTGGATCTACAGTCGAAGCATCAAATTCATCCGTTGTTAAGATAGCCACAGGAACAAGGCCATTTGAACCCGGATTTATAGGGTTTGGGTCGCTGCCGGGCTTGATATCAATGACTACATAACATATAGGTGGGGGCGGCGGGTCCGGCGGAGGAGTACCAGTGCTATCCAGATAAATTGGGATAGTGCTGTGAAACAGCAGATTACAGGGATCACCAATGGGGTCACCGTTTTCGTTTGTAAATTGTACTGTCAAAATTTCACTTCCGCCATCAGGAGTCCACTGAGTCTGAGTCGTGGGAATGGGACCGTCTTCGTCTGCAAAATCCGTACCATAGACTGTTACAGTCGCGGCGACTGGCCAGTTGATTACGTCAATCCAATAAGGGTAAACAATGGTACCGCCCCAAATGTTGACTGTACTGCCATAGTCAGCATAAATACCATTGGCTGCATAAAAACCTGTAACCACATTTGCTATCCCAGAGTTGGAGACATTCAAGATACCTCCTACGTCATAATCGATGTACCACTCTTCTCCACCGGGAACTGTTTCACTAGCTTGGACAGATGGCACTGCACACAGGAGAACCACCATAAAAGACCATAAAATTTTCACACATCCTGCCTTAATTTTTCCTTCTTTTCTTTCCATAATTAGCTCCTTCATAAAAAAACAAGTTTCCAGTTACGCTCTACGTTGCTTATTTAATAACCTTGAAAGCCCCTTTTTTATACTGATAACCCAGCCTCTTTAGATTATGAGGTGTTTTTATGTCACATATTCAATATAAAAGCCGCCACTGAATCTGATATGTTGATAAAAAAATCTGTTTTCACACCCGTTTTTTTAGGATTTTATCAACCACAAAGTTAAAAAATGTTCTCAAATAGGCTTTATATAGAGTTTTTATCGGTCGAAAAGATGCTATTTCTATATAAAAAATAGATTGTTTATTGTACGAACCATTTTTCGAATGGAATTTGTTCGCGTAGAAAGGCGTGTCAACAGCAGACAAGCGGCTTATCTGTCGTGATTTCAATTAATTATTGGGTGAGGTGTAATGAAAATAAAGGCTTTTACACTCGTTGAAATTCTGATAGTCGCGGCGATTCCTGATATCCTTTCGACAGTGTAAGGCACGTCCAGTGGGTGGTTAAGCAAGAAAGAAGCGGGCGAGTTCAAAATCGACAGGACCGGCACCGACAGCAAGGGCGTTAATTTTTACGACTATTAGTTTGTACAGCGACAAATGTGCGTTTGTTACTGAAAGTTGGTTCCGGACATCCCCAAGCTCGTATCGATTTTTGGTACGAGCTTGAGGCTGCTAAAATCGAATTAGATATTACAGAATACCGCCTTTGTTATTTGACCTTTCCCGTGGCTGCAAATTCTACGCCGCGGGCGATAATCTTTTGTACGTTGGGATTGCTGAGGGCCTTGCCATCATGACCGAAGGCATTGTGGACCACACGGCCCTTGCCGTATTTCTTTGTGAAGACGAGGGGTTCTGTCTTTTTGCTCCAGTCGGAGTAGGCCTCCACCAGAACATTGATTTCTTCGTTGCCCTGCAGCTTTGCATATAGTTCGTCATCGGTTTTGAAGTTGCTCATGCCTTTAGTTATAGGGTGTTCGTTGTTTACGACCTTTGCCTCGAAGACAGAGCGCGGTCCGTGGCCTGAGGTTCCCATGACCCATCTTCGGCCGCAGAGTTTGCCGAATTCTTCCCACTTGGCAAACGATGCGGTGGCTAAGTGCTGGACAAAGAAGCCCTTCCCACCCTTGACGTAGTTCAGGAGGTTTTCCTGTGCCTCTTCGGGAAGCATTTTTACACGCGTGCTATAAATCATAAATACAATCACATCGTATGCTTTCAGCGCGTTTTTTGATTCGAGGATGTGCGGGTCTTCACATACTCTTACGTCGAACCTTTTGGAGTCCACGAGGGCTTTTCGCGTGGCCTCTGACATTTCCCGCCAGGGATGTGCTCCGACATCATCGCCGGTAATAAGCAGTGCCCTGATTTTAGCCGGCTTTTTGGCCGCCTCGGCAGCAGGACAAAAACTCATTGCTACAATACACACCAGTGTCAGTACACAAACTAAACGCCTCATCTCATTTCTCCTTTCTGTTACAATACGGAAATTGGTGTCCACGATGGACGCCGTGTAGTACAAGATTTTTTGGGCCTTTCGGTCGACAAGACCATACCATTTAAACCCTTACAAATCAAGAGCTTATGTTACCTGACATTTCCAGTAACGGTGATTAAACCACCCTGCCAGGCGCTCCGAAGCGGTAACCATATCACATCCTTACACACTTTTCAACTGATTTTTGAATTTCTATGGTGGTTTGTGAAAGCCGGTCCGGCAATAATTATTATTGGGAGGTACAATTCAATACAGAGGATTTTGCAGGAAAGAGTCAGACAGGTGTGGTATTAGTCCGGCCCGTACGACCTGTAAGGCAAATTGACTGCATAATCCCGTATCACTTCGTCGTAATCATCGAGCCAGTAAGCATTTGGATTGCTCTTTAGTACGAGGAAGCGTCCGCTGTCGGCATCGTTGGCGGCGCGGTGAAATTTGAAATACACACGATTTTTTGTGATGGCTGCGATTTCAATTTTGCCTGCTGAATGTGACATTACGAACCTTAGGCGTTTAGCCAGGCCGGATACACGAGCTTTGGCACGCTCTACGATCCTGTAACCTTCTTCAATGGGCACAGTGTAGCCCTTGTTCCCAAGAGCGGGACGACACTGGAAGATGTAGTAGGGGACCGCACCGATAAAGGAGAGTTTGCCGAGCAATTCTGCCAGAACCTGAGGGTCATCGTTGAGTCCTCTTATCAGTGGTGTTTGGTTTGCTATCATAGCGCCGGCTTTCTGCAGAAGATGGACGGTTTTGACGGCCGGCTCCGTCAATTCTCTCGGATGAACAAAGTGAGTCATTATGTATATCTTTTTATGTCCGGTGCTGTAGCTTTCTAACATTTCCGGCAGGATCGGGTCATCGAGAATCCGATATGGATTGAAAGCCGGCATCTTTGTCCCAATGCGAATGATCTCAACGTGGTCAATAGTCCTGAGTTGGCGAATGATATTATCGAGTTCCGATGTCTTCAGTACCAGTGGGTCGCCGCCGGTCAGCAGTACATTTGTTATCTCAGGATGTTGTCTGACGTACTTTATTGCCTCCGGTATGTCCCGCAGGCGTGTGCTCTGCGAGTCCATAAATACGCGCTTGCGGAAGCAGTATCGGCAGATACCGTCACAAACGTTGCTGACCAGAAATAGTGCGGTCGAATGATACTTGTGTTCCAGACCAGGAATAACCGTATAAGTTTTTTCGTCGGAGGGATCGAGGCGGCCCCACTCGTCGAGTTCCTGCATGTTCGGGATGACAATCCTGCGTATCGGATCGAAAGGGTCATCCCAGTCAATCAGGGATAGATAATAATCGTTGCAGCGAAAAGAAAATTTGTCGGTGACCGTCTTTAAATCGGCGATTTCCTGTTCACTGAGCGTATCCAAATGCTCTATTTTCGTGCTGTATGTAATTTTATCTATCATTTTCGGTTTACAAGATGTATTAACATTCTTGCCCCTCTTATAATAGATTAGCATGTCCATCACGATATTTCAAGGGATTTCAGCTTTTTTTGATATTTGCTGGAAAAGGGGGTATTACTTGTCGTTATCGCCTACAAGGGGGCGGATTCTGTCTATATGAAAGTAAACAAGAAAGCTTTTCTCATCAGATTTGACATCATGTTTACGGTCTTTTCTTCTTAGCGAATCAATGAGGTCGGGATCGGTTTCTTCTCGAAGTTTTGTCAGGTAAAGGCGTTTGCCTTTATATCCGGGGCCTTTTTCGATGAACATATAGGCGGCGTTTGGATTGGACTGTAGGTTTTCGTGAGAGAGACGTGGTCGCATGATAAATGCAACAGTATCTTCGTCTGTGACGTGGGGCCTGGAATAGATGGCGACATCGACCCGGCCGGCGGAACTTGAGGTTGCCAAAATGCCGGTGCCCTGTGTGTTTTCGAAATAATCTGATAGATTCATGTTCAATTACTCCTTTGAATTTTTTTACTTTTTAATAATATCCTGCAATGCCGGCTCCAGATTGGTATATTTGAATTCATAGCCTGCATGCAAAAGGTTTTGCGGTATTGTACGCTGGCTGGCGAGAAAAAGTTCATTGGCTATGTCCCGTAGCAGCAGTTTTAAGAAGAAGGGTGGCGCGGAGAAAAGTACCGGCCGATGCATTACTTTTCCAAGAGAAGTGTACAAATCTTTGGCGGGTACGGGATTCGGCGAGGTCAGATTGAATATTCCTTTTAGTTCGGTACTTTCAACGATAAAACGAATTGCTCCTACAACGTCGTCGATGTGTACCCATGCCAGCCATTGGTTTTTAGTAGTGACTCGGCTGCCGAGGTAAAAACGGAAGGGGGGCAGAAGGCCGCTTATTAGACCGCCACCGGGCCCTAAGACAACGCCGAGCCTGAGGATTGCAATTCTGATGCCCAGGTTTTCAGCCCGTTGGATCATATGTTCTGTTTTTTTGCAGACCTCTGCAAGGAAGCCTGAGCCGTGAGATGAATCTTCGGAAAGAATTTCGTCACCTCGGTTACCATAATATCCAACGGCCGAGGCGTGGACGATAAGGGCCGGCTTATTCTGCGTGTGCTCTATAGTTTTGACAATCGCTTCAGCGACGTTGAGCCGGCTTTCAAGAATTGCGGCTTTTTTGGATTTGGTCCAGAAACCAGAGGCGATATTTTCACCGGCGAGGTTGATTACAGCCAGCGCGCCGTCAAGAACCTGTTGGAAGCTTTCGGTTATTTTTGTATCCCATCGAACCGGAGCAGCTAGGCCGTACAGTGATTTTGCAGCTTTATCGG
>JAABXR010000204.1:5100-9844 GCA_011776225.1 Phycisphaerae bacterium | reverse complement strand
GAGAATTTTTATTTTATTGACGTATTTGTCGACGTCAAATTTTCTTTTCAGACCGGCGGCATTCATATAGCGGATTTTGCCGAAGACGGGTCTTCGCCCCCAGGCCCTGTCGTGCTTGCCGAAGCACCAGGCCACACCGGTGAAGGCGTTTGGATCTCTGCCGTCCAGTTCGTATTTGTTATTGAGGTATATCGCGGTTTTGAATGCGGCCTGTGGAGTGTGGCTCCATTCGAGTATCTTTTTGCCCCAGTACATCCTCATATAGCCGTGCATTTTGCCCGTGATGACCATTTCTTTCTGGGCGGCGTTCCAGTATGGATCATGAGTTACAGCCTCTTCGAACTCTTTGAGTGAGTAGGTGTATTGTCTTTTATCCCGACGGTGATAGTTTAAGGTTGTTTTTGCCCAGGGTGGCAGGCCGGCGAAACTGTCGTATTTGCTATTATAAAAGACGTAGTTGTGGCTCAGTTCCCTGCGAACGATAAGCTCTTCCAGATATGCATCTTTGCCGGGACTATTTTTTTTCATAATCTGTAGAGCGATGTGCAGCGGCGAAATCTGGCCGAAATGGAGATACGGGCTCATATTTGAGAGGTAATCGAGGCCGGGGTCGTTTCGGAATTCGGCGTATCCATCGAGCTTGTTCTTTATAAAGTTTTTTAGCCTTCGTTTGGCTTCATCCGTGCCGCCGTGGAAGGCTGATACAGGGCCGACACTGTTGTCGACGTGGAGCGATGCGAGTTCTTTATCTATGTTACTGATGTCGAAAGCGCCAAGCCTTAATCCAAGAGAATCCAGCTTTGGCTTTTTGTGTATTAACGATTGGAGAAAGGAGCTTAGTTTCTTTGTAATTCGGGGTCTGAAGGTGCCGGCTGAAAATTCTTCTTTCACCGAAGCCGTCTCGACAGGGACGATGAGATTTGTTTCCACCTCGTGCATGGCACAGTCGATTTTGTTGGCGACGTTCTGCCTCCATTTTCTTTGAATACGCAGTTGTCCGGCGTCAACAACGACCGAAGATGCCTGCCTGGAAAATTCAATCGCAGTCAAATCCGGCCGCTGATGTCTAATAACCAGTTGAATGCCTTTAGCTTCGAGGGCTTTTTGTGTCTCGGCGAGTCCTTCAAGCATGAAGTAATAATGGCGAAGATTCGCTTCGGCATAATCATCCGTTATCCCTAAGCATACAACAACCGGTGTTCTCTGCTCGTTTGCCCATTCGATGGCATATTCAAGTGCGTGATTGTACTCGGCCCGCTGGGCCGCCTGCATCCAGTAAAGGACGTACTTTCTGTTACGAATCGGCTCGCGGTTGAGGATTTCTATTCTTTCGTGCTGAATCATACGTCATTTGCTCCACTCAAAGTATCCTCCCATAATCATGATGGCCTTTGGGCGCTTCATACCTCTCAGTATCCCCGCTGATTGCCTGCCCTTTTCTAAGGGTATATAAGAAGTTAAAACAATTATACATTTCTTTTGCCTATGGTAATTATACCTGTTTTTGAAATGAAGCAGTAGGGTTAATTAAATATGTCTACGGAGGTATAAAATCGTGAAATTCAGACAAGGAGGCCCGGTTGCCCGGGCCTCCATGCTTTATGAAAAAACATAATCTTGCCTAATAGTAACTCAAATCGCCGTTGCCGGTTTCTGCTTACGTTGTAACAGCATGATAACCGTCGATGACAGTTACATTGTCTAAGGTACAGTTATCGAGTCACTTGTCTCAACATTGGCTGCGAAATCGTAGGTCCAGCCGGCTTTAGTGATATTGTCCACAGTGAAAGTAAATGTTCCACTGGGATTTTTCAACTTGTCGGAACTAAGTGAAACAGTTCCATCTTCCGAAGTTACACCGGAATCACTATCACTGGTCAGCCCACTCCAGTGCCCGTAGACTGTTGCGCCTTCAACAGGGGCGCCGCCGGCATCTACGACGGTTACTGTAGCTATGCCGTTAACATTTTTACCTGCTACTTTTGTTGACATGGCAATGTCAGCCACATGCATAGCAGTCGGAGGTGCGGCTTGTGGTGTGGCGCTTGCTTCATTGGAGTAACCACTCTCGTTGTTGGAAGTGTCGACCGCCGTTACCACATAATAATAGGTCGTGCCATTCGAGACGCTGTTGTCGGTGTAGTCCGAGCTGCTCAGAAGCGAGCCGTTGATCTGGCTGTATCCGCCGCCCGAAGTTGTTGACCTATATACATTGTAGCCGTCCAAATCGCCTTCGCCGTTGTCATTCCAGTCAAGCGATACCGTCGCATCACCCGCCGTCGCCGCCAGTCCCGTAGGAGCGGCCGGTGGCGTGGTATCTGTAGGATCGGTTGTTGCCGATTCGGCGGTGGAAGGAGCTGTCTCATTCTGGTTAGCACTCTTGTCACGCGCCTTGACCGTATACGTGTACTGTGTATCAGGCGTAAGGCCGGTGTCCTCATACGTGGTGCCATCCTGCCAGCCACTGTCGTTGCCGCCGCCTGCAGTGCAGGTGAAGTAGTACTCAACACCGCTCGGGTCTGACGCCAAGTCAGCTTCCATTGCAATCGATGTGCTGCCGGTTGCATAGGGTACCGTCGCCCAGGTCATCGGGTCCGGTGTGGGAGGTGTTATATCCTCACCGGTAGTTTCTTCGATTTCCACAAAGCAAATCTTTACGTTTACCGCACCGGCGGCGGTTGTGATGGTAAGGCGGCCGTCCGTGACGGAAACGGTAAGATTGTATTCATCGAAGTTGTCGTATGGATCGGGGTCGGTAATAACGGTGCCTTCCACGTCCAGATTGTTTATAAAGTCGGCGTTGCTCGGGTCACCACAGCCAATAACCAAATCGTAGGTTCCATTGGGCAGCGACATTTCCCAGGTTCTGTTACCGGCCTTCTGCATATGAGCAAGGGTGTCCCATTTCTGGTCTGTAATGGCATTTCGGTCGCGCATATCAGCGGTTATGTCAATATCCCAGCCGTAACTGTTACCGTTGCCCCTGTCTGCGTAGGGTTCACCGTAGTCGGGCAGGTATCCGCTTGGAATCCATTTTCCTGAAGGCTGGAAGTTGATATGGAGATGACTCTCCGAGACCTTTAGATGGTCAATATTGGCGCCGCTGGAACCTATGGCCGTTGTCCTGATAGTGTTCGTGCCCGCCTGTAAGGTTATACCGCTGAGGGTGTTGTACCTCCAGGTGGTCCAGTAACCTGTCGACGGGAAGCTCAAACTCGGTTCGATGACCTGGCCGTTTATCCTTACTTCCAACGGCCTGTCGCCGGAGTATAATGCGTAACGCCACTGGAGATTATATTCACCCGAGCCGGGTACATCTACCGTCCATTCAATCCAGTCACCTGAAGCGTTCTGGTAGTCCAGGTAACCTGTGCCGGTGTAGCCGCCATGGGAGTTATCGAAAATTGGTCCACTGTAAGCGGCGTCTTCGGCCTCGGAAACGATATTCCAATCCACAATATTGGCAATAACAACGCCGGTGGCTAACTCACCTGTCGCATCTGCGATTGTGTAATAGAAGAAGTCTATACCTTTAAAACCTGCCTGGGGTATGTAAGTCAACTCATCGCGACCGCCCGGACCCGTGCCTGATGAAAGAGTTATCGAACCGCCCGCGTCGGATACGGAATCGAAGCTGGAGAGATTAATAGCGTCGGCGTTTATGTCAAAATCATTGCCCATTATGTCAATGGTCACAGCGCCGGAATCACGTATAATTTCTTCGGCATCCAGTGAAGCATAAGGCGGGAAAATGTTAGCGGTGTAAGTGCCCAGGTCGGTCAGGTCGCTCATACTGTTGTCACGGCGGCCAAGAATCGTCTCTACCGATGGACCGCAATAACGGCCGTATTGATTACCGCACATGAGCGTCGGGCCTTCGGGACTGTTTGCGTGGTAATCACCACAAGCCCAGCTGTGGCCTATCTCATGGCGCCATACAATGTCGAATGAACCGTCGCTGCTCATGCCGTTAACCGAATATCGCCCGGGCATATAAGCGACTCCACCGCCAATGGCCGGCGAGGCCAGGCCGATTTTCAGGCAGTAGTCAAGGGCGTCTGCCTGGTTATTATTCCACTCATCCCTGAGTAAGGGTAAGAGCGCCGTACCGGTAGTGCCTTCATAGGGACAGTGGTTCTGAGAGGTGCGGATAATCACCCGTTCCAGGACAGGCATAAGAAGGGCATCTCGCATAAAGATTGCCTTGAGCTGACAGGCGGAGAATTCTATCATTTCCAGGGAGTGTGGAACGCTGGAGTTCCAGCGCTGAGTATAGGCCCTATAGTCACTATCCAAACCCAGGCCATATTCATAAGTAGTGGTTCCTGCGTGTCCCGGGGTAACCGAAAGCTTCGACGGCGGCGTAAAAATGGGATTTCCCATGCCCCTGGTGCCTGTAACCGTATCGCCAAGAGTAAACCATGTGGCACCTCTGTCAAAATATATCTTTGTTTTTAGAGTGTCGTCGGAGAGCAAAATCCCGGCGACTAAAGCTCCGGGATATTCGTCCACATAACCCAGGTAAGTGCGAACCTCGCCCGGCGTGTAAGTGTCATAGCCCCCCGTAGCGTTCTGTACCAGCACTTCGAAATAGGAACCACGAAGAGTTTCCTTTGTCATTTGAAGTGTGATAGTCTCACTTTGATAAGTGACTGTCTGCATGAGTGTAGCCGGGGCCTGTGAGAATACGGACCCTGAAAATGCCACCGCCAACAGCAGGCAATAGAGTAAAAGCTTTCCACTG
>JAABXR010000204.1:0-5087 GCA_011776225.1 Phycisphaerae bacterium | reverse complement strand
CCGTTCCTTTTAAACACTATGCGTATGGTAATTTTGGCCTGCGTGAAAACACCGGAACTGCCCGGTAAATTACACGCAGGCCTGGTTATCTGAACGGTGTCACCTCGAAAAAAACATTTAATGAGGTAATTCCATCGGTTTGTACTTTGCCTTTAGTAGTGTAAACTAATGCCACTTAGGAACCCCCAAGCAGTGCCACATCAATCTCTGCAAATCTTAACAATCAACGTCGTTGTCACTATCTACGTCCTTTCGGATGCAAGATAGATTGTTTGTGCAATTGTTATCAGTCCCCCGGCAGCACCATCGCCTTAGTAAATACGGGAACGTAAACAGGTGTTTACATGTCATGTCCCGTTCCTTTCGGTGCTTGAGATCGATCGGAGTCAGAGACAATTGTGTACCATTTGAGCTGCTTGTCAAGCGAAATAAGTGAAGAACTCTGCTTTTTGGATTTTTAAGAGATGATCAATGAGCAGATTGAAACGGAGCAGGAGGGATTCGAACCCCCGGTACCTTTCGGTACAACGGTTTTCAAGACCGTCGCCTTCAGCCGCTCGGCCACTGCTCCATGTCTTTATTTACAATACTTTACAACATTTTCCTCGATCTGAAAACATAAAACTGTACTAAGAATTGTTCTGACATGATTCATGTAGTAGCCTACAGATAGTATCGAATTTGTGGTACTTCTCCGCTGATCTGACGATAGTTGAAAGTTCCTCTCGATTTTTTGTATGAATTCGCTAAGCATAATAACTAATGGTCTCAAAAAAGTGCGTTTTCCAATCGCAATGGGTTTTTTTCGTCATCCCATCTTAAGATGGGTGATCGCGTTGAGTAAGGGTAATCGTCCCAAGAACTGTGGTTAAGTAATAATAAGAAGGCCTCTTTGCCGAAGAGAACTANNGTTGGGACGATTATGAGTAAGGCCTTGACTTTTCAAGGTGAGCAGGATAAAGTTAGACTCATTGGATTTAAGGTTTGGCCTCGAAAGCGAGGCTACTGACCAAACGTTGCTTTTGGTTTTTAATATAGGGAAAAATACATGACCAAGTTGCCAAAATTAGCAGTTTATATTGTGCTGACAGTGGTTATTTTTACAGTTTACAATCGGCCCTGTCTTGCCTTCGATGATGGAGATTTTCAATTTTGGACCACGGCGAATGCATCCGTTGGTATTAACGAGGACTGGAAATGTACATTTGAGCAGGAGTTTAAGTTCGGAGATGACGCGGGGGAATTGTATTATTCTCACTCGGATTTGGGATTTGTGTACCAGGGCATGGCGGATTGGTTAGATCTGGGATTTAACTACAGACAGGTATTTGGCAGGAAAGGCAGCAAATACGATTGGAAGCAGGAAAATCGGCCGCACCTGAATTTTACCATTAAGGGAAAGCTTTTTGACCTTAATGTTAGTAACAGGTCAAGGTTCGAATTTCGTGATATAGAGAGCCGCGATGACCATTGGCGGTACCGCAACAAATCTACGGTAAAATTACCGCTCGAACTTACAGGGCTTAAATTGAAACCTTATGTGGCGGATGAGATATTTGTCGCTCTCAACGATGATAATGTAAATCAAAACAGGCTTTATGCGGGATTTTCCTTTGATGTGTTGGAAAATATGATAGGCGAGGTATATTACGTCTGGGCAACAGGCAGAACGGACGACGGCTGGATAGATGTCAATGCTCTTGGCACCCGGCTGAAATTCAGTTTTTAGCATTTCTTTAGACGGGAAGCCTTATGGTATAGGTACACCGGGTTTAAGCAGGAGGGCGGTTAATATACGTTTTTTTTAGCAAATCTCCTGAATGGCCATAAAGCAGCAAGAACTTGCTGCACGAGAATTATTCAAAGCGAATTTTTTACCCACCCACCTGTACCTGCATGTCATGGCATATACCCATGAAAGCGGATAGCAGGAACTTAATGATATTAGTTCTTTAATTGGCAAATGGTCTATAGTGGCATTGCCGCCAGTGGTGTAATCAATGCCGCTGCAACCATATAGGGGAATCCCCTATTCAAAAAAGGTGATTTGCCCTTATTGTCAGATAAATTACGCGGAGTTAATATGAACCACTCAGAACTTTTCTTTGTTGGAACATGTAAACCAGATGATGTTGTGAAGGTGAAATAAAGATTATATGCCCTCTTGTAAAGCGGGGGAAGTAGATTGTAATGTAACGCCAGCCCCAATACGTCGACAAAAGGAGATAGAAAATGAAAATAAGAATTGAAATAATGAGTATTGCTGCTCTGACGCTGATTGTAATGATCTCTTGTTTTGGTTGTTCGGCTGAGGTGAAACGTCCCAATGATGCAGACCTGATGGCTTTCAAGGTTTAACACCATACCGTCTATAAGGAGACCACTACGAAACAAGTAGGGGGAACCAACAAATTACTGCATACTACCGAACTGCCCACTGAAGGTACGGACCCTGTCGTGACTCCGGCTCTGGATCACCTCTATACAAAAGCTATCCTGGACTTGACAGAAGGTCCAGTGATAGTGGAACTGCCGGAGGTAGAAAAGGAACGCTATTTCTCCATTCAAATTATGGACTAGGAACACTACACTATTTACGATGAAATTCAACCGTCGGGGAAAAACATGGAGGTTCCCGAGGGGGCTAAGGTGATCGAGAGTCGAAGCGACTATCCGCACCTTTTTGTCCGAATCCAGGTTTATGATGATGCAGACAGAGCTAAGATCCCACCTATCCAGGCAAAGATCAAACTGACAGGAAAAATCAATCCACCCCTGACCAGCGATGATCCGGTGAAATTCACCCTGGAACATCATGACGTTTATCCTCAGAACAAAGAAATTTTGGAGTCTGCGGTTGGATTTACAAAAGAAGACTACCTCCGTGTAAGCAAGTATATTGGGGAGATTGCTCCCCAGTTCAGCGTGACCGGCAATACCGGTATGTTCGGTCCTATCGACAGCACGGAGCCCCACTCCAATGATCCGCTCTACCGTCCAGCGGCCATAGTCGGTCACCTTGGGTTTCCCATTCATCACGCCTTTTACAAACCTTATTTCACCAACTGCGACGACGAAGTTTTAAACGGTGATAAAACTGAAGTATTTGTCTTCCCCTATAAACCTGAAGGGGTGGAGCTATTCTGGTCAGTTACCCGTTACAGTGCGCTAACGCGAAATACCATCCCCGGTAAAAACGACATATTTAACGCGTACAATACCAAACCGAATTCCAAGGGTAATATCACTGTCACTTTCAGCGCTGAAGATCCTAAGGATGGGACATACTGGATGCCCGTAAATGCAGGTGAACCCTATTACTTTGTGGTTCGTTATTACAAACCTGATGTGGATAAGCTTCCGCCGAAGCCCTGCGTTAATTAATGATGGAAATCAAGGAACACTTACAAGTTTTTTAGGAGAAAAAGATGAAACCAACGAAAATTACTGCACTTGCTATATTGAGTTGTTTTATCGTGGCTTCCTGCCAGATAGTACCGCAAGAACAACCAATTTCCGGTCAATTTGAATTTGCAGGAGGCTATCCTACCGAAGTTACGATCCAAAAGGCTTACGACCGGCTTGACGTGCAAAGGGCTACTCAGGTTTATTTAGATTTTATGCCCCTTGCGTCACAGAATGCAATTTTCGAAAGCAGCATCCGTGACTATGGTCTGACAAAAGCAGGGGATGTTGGAATCTACACACAACCCGGTGAAGGAAAATCAGTTGCAACAGGCTTAACTTATAATACAGAAAGTATTTATGCGACTATTTATTCTGATTTGAAAGCTGACGGACCAACAGTCATTGAGACGCCTCCGAATGTATTAGGCATGGTAGATGATGGCTGGATGCGCTTTATTACCGACATAGGAAATGCGGGTCCCGATAAAGGCAAAGGGGGGAGATATTTATTATTACCTCCGGGGTACGATGGAGAAGTTCCCGATGGATATTTCGTATTTGAATGTCCTACTTACCGAAACTGGATTATGGTCCGAGGTTTTGTACAAAACACCGGAACCGGAGACGATGCTGTTTCCTATTATAAAAAGAATTTTAAGGTTTACCCTTTAGCAACCGGCCCGAGAGAAGATGCAAAATATATTAGTATCTCTTTTATCGAAGGAGATACCACTCATCCTCGTGATATTTCCTACTTCGAACTAATTAATAAAATTGTCCAATATGAACCTGCATCTGCTTTCACGTCATATGAATTGGGTCTTTTAAAAGCAATTGGTATAGAAAAAGGGAAAGAATTTACGCCGGATACACGAATGAAGGAAATGTTAGCGGAAGGTGTTAAAATCGGGGAAGCCATTGCGAAAGCAAATGCTTATGCGCATCGCGATAAAAGAGCAAGGATTTATCCTGACCGTAAATATGAAACTATTTTTATCGGAGGGAGTCATGAGTTTAAAGATGGTGATGCCATGCTCCTTGATGCCCGTACGCTATTTCACTACGAAGCTATTGTTATTACACCGGCAATGGCAGTAGAAATGGTTGGGGTAGGTTCGCAGTACTTATGCAGTTACCGCGATGCAGAAAATAATTTCTTAATGGGTGAACATAACTATAAAATGCACTTGCCGGCAGGTATACCGGCAAAAGATTTCTGGTCAGCAACTGTCTATCACCCTGATACACGCTCGCTATTACAGAACGGACAACCTAAACCGAGTGTAAGCACATACGACAAACCCGATTTTAATAAAGATGGTTCAATTGACATATATTTTGGCCCGGAAGCTCCTGAGGATAAAGAGAAAAACTGGGTGAGAACAATACCCGGCCAGGGCTGGTTCGTTTACATCCGGCTCTACGGTCCCCTGGAGGCATACTTTGACCAAACCTGGAAGCCGGACGATATCGTGAAGATTAAGTGATTTTCAGTTGTAAAATGACTGTGTTTACCTATATAGTTGATACCAAAATTTACTTTTTAACAGGGGAGTAAAAGATAAAAAAACAATGGTTGCAAGTGAAATTAGGTGAAACACCATGACAAGAAGTGTATGTCTTCAGCAGTAATGAGACAAAAAGCATTCTAAATTAGGAGACGATTTCAACTCCTGCTT
>JAABXR010000107.1:1940-2068 GCA_011776225.1 Phycisphaerae bacterium | reverse complement strand
TGCCCTGCTGTGATCGTGATGAGGCGCTCGTGTTTTGAGCCAACACTCACTTATAGGGTTTCAATCTTACGGCAGTGACGCGATAGGCCTGAGCCAAGGCGGATCTGTCGAGGCGGGACCCACACCTG
>JAABXR010000107.1:1612-1779 GCA_011776225.1 Phycisphaerae bacterium | reverse complement strand
TGAGTTTTGCCTTGAGTTTTCGCAATTTATTTACCCGTCTTTGACGCCTTCGTAATTTTTTGATCTTTGATGTTGCCATAATACCTCCAGTATTCAATTATGGAAATAAACGTTTTGACTTGATTTCTGCGCTCGCATTTTGGCGATACCGGTACAGTTGCGCAGGT
>JAABXR010000107.1:830-1532 GCA_011776225.1 Phycisphaerae bacterium | reverse complement strand
TAGGCTCGATAATTTTTGCTGATAAGATCCTGCGACGAAAATTTCTTTTATCCAGCTCTTCATCCAGAACGATTTCGTATAGTTTTTGGACATCGGTTAGTGTAAATTCATCAGGAAGTAACTCAAAACCGACTGTGCTGTGCTCAAATTTGTATCGTAAGCGGGTAACTGCATAGGTGATGATATCTTTGTGATCGAATGCTAGTTCGGGGAGTTGATCAATATCATGCCATTTTATACTCGCAGCATCACTTCCAGCTGTACTTTTTGCTGCCATATCGGGTGAAATCAGAGCAAAATAACTCACCGTGATGACTCTTCCCCGAGGATCTCTATCGGGGTCACCATACGTATACAGTTGTTCTAGGAAAGGATTTTTCACTCCTGTCTCTTCTTCCAACTCACGACGTGCGGCATCTTCCAGTGATTCATCCAAGTTAACAAATCCCCCAGGTAAAGCCCACATTCCCTGATAAGGGGGATGGCGGCGTTCAATTAATAAGATACTCAACCGATCATTTACAACGCTGAAAACAACCACGTCAGTTGAGACTGAAGGTCTTGGATAATTATCTAGCATGAGAAATTAATCGAGGTAAGCCCGTAATATGCGTTGGATATTCGGTGTCCGCAATCTTCGCAAAGCCTGAGCTTCGATTTGCCGGACACGCTCACGGGTGACTCCCATTTTTTGTCCGACTT
>JAABXR010000107.1:0-796 GCA_011776225.1 Phycisphaerae bacterium | reverse complement strand
ATTCGTGCTTCACGCGGTGGAAGGGTGTTGAGTAGATCTTGCAGTTGTTCTTGAAGAAGATTATTCGATGCAGTCGTATCTGGTGTGGGTGTGGTTTCATCCTCGATGAAATCTCCTAACACATCATCCTCTTCATCACCAATTGGGGTCTGTAAAGATAAAGGGTGGCGTGCTAGTTGAAGCATGTTTTCGATTTTTTTGGTCGTAGTTTCCAATGCTTCTGCTATTTCTGGGATTGTGGGATCACGCCCGTATTTCTGTTTCAGTTGATGCTGCGTGCGCAGCATCCGGCTGACCTGATCGCCCATATGCACGGGGACGCGGATTGTGCGGCCCTGATCAGCGATTGCCCTGGTAACTGCCTGCCGGATCCACCAGGTTGCATAAGTGCTGAATTTGTACCCGCGTCGATGATCGAATTTTTTTGCTGCCCGCATTAGACCGATATTTCCTTCCTGGATCAGGTCCAAAAATGGCACACCACGGCCAATATATTTTTTTGCCACGGATATTACCAGCCTTGCATTAGCACGGATCAAATGTTCACGTGCATCCCATCCATCCTGGATCAGTTTGTGCAGTTCCCAGCGTTCTTCATCCGAAACTTCTTCGTTGGCGAGTTTTTCCCTGGCGAGCACCCCCTGCTCGATCCTTTTTGTTATACTTACTTCTTCTTCGGCAGTCAGCAGGGGAACTCTGCCGGCTTCCTTGAGATACAGACCAACGGTATCGCTGGTATCTATATTGGCCAATAATTCATCGTGAGCTTGTTCTTCTTTGATCTCGTCAAGTTCTT